>CAZTLE010000092.1:0-15765 GCA_964614415.1 uncultured Aureitalea sp.
CCCTACCGTCGTAGCTCCTCACGGTATGACGCCGGGTGGAGGTTGTGAGATGACCCTGCACGCCGATCGCGTTGTTGCTGCGGCTGAGACGTACATCGGTCTGGTTGAGTTTGGAGTTGGGGTGATCCCGGGAGGTGGCGGTTCCAAGGAAATGGCGCTACGCGCGAGTGACACCTTTAAAAAAGATGATGTAGAACTGAATCGCTTACAGGAACATTTCCTGACCATAGGGATGGCCAAAGTGGCTACTTCGGCTTATGAGGCATACGATATGAATGTACTGCAACACGGTAAGGATATCGTGGTGGTGAATAAAGATCGTCAAATTGCCACTGCCAAGGCCATCGCAAAACAAATGGCCGATCAGGGATACACAAAACCGATACGAAGAAAAGATGTAAAAGTACTCGGTAAGCAAGCACTTGGTATGTTCCTGGTGGGAACGGATGCCATGGAAGCCAGTAATTATATCAGTGAACACGATCAGAAAATCGCCAATAAGTTGGCCTATGTAATGGCCGGAGGGGATCTTTCGGAACCTAGCTATGTCTCTGAGCAGTACTTATTAGATATTGAAAGAGAAGCATTCTTAAGTCTTTGCGGTGAACGGAAAACGTTGGAAAGACTTCAACATATGATACAAAAGGGGAAACCCCTTCGAAACTAGTAGTGAGTAGTGAGTAGTGAAAATTACAATCCGGAAATAAAATATGAATGTCCCGCCGTTGAACGGCAATGCATAAAATAGATAATCTAAAAATTTGGAATAGGGCTTTGGAATTGTGTAAGGATGTGTACGAATTATCCAAGGAACTACCAAAAACCGAAGAGTATGGATTAAGAAGTCAGATCAAGAGGTGTGCGATCTCAATACCTTCTAATATAGCGGAAGGCGCAGGAAGAAACTCAACAAAAGAGTTCGTTCATTTTCTGTCGATTGCAAACGGATCGTCGTATGAGTTGCAAACTCAGTTGATCTTGTTAAGCGAATTGAACTTAATTGAAAAAAGTAAAATAGAACCAGTGATAAATAGAGTCGTTGAGATTCAAAAGATGAACTACGTATTCCAAAAATATTTGAGCAGTCGTAGTAAATAAATCATCTAACCACTCAAATCTCAATACTCAGTACTAGAATTATGAAAACAGCATACATAGTAAAAGCATATAGAACGGCGGTAGGAAAGGCACCAAGAGGCCTGTTCCGTTTTAAGAGAACAGACGAACTAGCCGCAGAGACCATCGAATATATGATGAAAGAGGTGCCTCAGCTCGACAAGAAGCGTATTGATGACGTCATCGTTGGAAATGCAATGCCGGAGGGATCACAGGGACTCAATATGGCCCGTCTTATTTCTCTAATGGGTCTTGATATTGTGGACGTGCCCGGTGTAACGGTAAATCGCTTCTGTTCTTCCGGAATCGAAACTATTGGCATCGCCACGGCAAAGATTCAGGCGGGAATGGCAGACTGTATTATTGCCGGTGGAGCTGAGAGTATGAGTTCGGTTCCTATGACGGGTTTTAAACCGGAACTCAACTACGATATTATCAATTCGGGTCATGAGGACTACTACTGGGGCATGGGAAATACTGCTGAGGCCGTTGCGAACCAGTTCAAGGTCTCCCGGGAAGATCAGGATGAATTTGCCTACAACAGCCATATGAAAGCGTTACGGGCGCAGGCAGAAGATCGTTTTCAGGAGCAAATAGTTCCTATCAAGGTGGAACAAACCTATCTGGATGAAAACGGTAAGAAAGCACACAAAGAATATACGGTAACCAAGGATGAAGGCCCCAGAAAGGGAACCAACCTGGAAGCGCTGGCCAAACTCCGACCTGTTTTTGCACAGGGGGGTAGTGTAACTGCCGGGAACTCCTCACAAATGAGTGATGGTGCTGCCTTTGTATTGGTGATGAGCGAGGAGATGGTAAAAGAACTGAACCTGGAGCCTATCGCCCGATTGGTCAATTATGCCGCTGCGGGCGTTGAGCCCAGAATTATGGGAATAGGACCTGTAAAAGCCATTCCTAAGGCCCTGGATCAGGCAGGCTTGAAACAAGAGGATATCGAACTCATCGAGCTCAATGAGGCCTTCGCCTCTCAATCGCTTGCCGTAATACGCGAGCTGGACCTCAATCAGGACATTGTGAATGTGAATGGTGGAGCCATTGCACTGGGACACCCGCTGGGATGTACCGGAGCCAAGCTATCGGTGCAGTTGTTTGACGAAATGCGCAAGCGGAACATGCAAGGTAAATACGGTATGGTCACTATGTGTGTCGGTACCGGACAAGGCGCTGCTGGAATTTTCGAGTTCCTGAACTAAATAACAGAGAACGGGGAAAAGAGAGAAGAGAGAAGAGAGAAGAGAGAAGAGAGAAGAGATTTGAGACAGGGAATGCGACTGTTTTCAAATAATAATAACAACATAGTAATAACGAATACTCCTGGATCATGGCTCATGATTCATGGTTCAAAACAACGATAAGCGATGGAAGTAATAGACGACAACAAGAACATCTTACGAGGAGGTCAGTTTCTGGTAAAGGAGACAGACTGTGACGATATATTTACTCCGGAAGACTTTTCCGAAGAACAAAAAATGATGTTGGAATCGGTACGCGAATTCGTAGACCGGGAGATCTGGCCTCATAAAGAGCGGTTCGAAAAAAAGGACTACGCCCTTACCGAAGAGGTCATGCGGAAAGCCGGAGAGCTCGGACTCCTTGGAATCGCAGTTCCTGAGGCCTATGGCGGACTCGGAATGGGGTTTGTGACCACCATGCTGGTATGTGATTACATCTCTGGAGCTACAGGATCCATTGCCACGGCATTTGGAGCGCATACAGGGATCGGAACCATGCCCATTACCCTTTACGGTACCGAAGAGCAGCGAGAAAAGTATGTGCCTAGATTAGCCTCGGGAGAATGGTTCGGTGCTTATTGCCTTACTGAACCTGGAGCCGGTAGCGATGCCAATAGTGGAAAGACCAAAGCTGTACTATCCGACGACGGAACCCATTACAAGATCTCAGGACAGAAGATGTGGATCTCCAATGCCGGTTTCTGTAACCTGTTCATAGTTTTCGCTCGTATTGAAGATGACAAGAATATCACCGGTTTCATCGTGGAGAACGATCCCGAAAACGGAATCACCCTCGGGGAGGAAGAAAATAAGTTGGGTATCCACTCCTCCTCTACCCGTCAGGTGTTTTTCAGTGATACGGTAGTACCTGTGGAGAACATGCTTTCTGAGCGCGGTAACGGATTTAAAATTGCGATGAATGCATTGAATGTGGGTCGGATCAAACTGGCAGCCGCTTGTTTGGATGCGCAGCGACGCGTGATTACCGAAGCAGTAAAGTACGCGAACGATCGTATTCAGTTTAAGACCCCTATTGCAAAGTTCGGCGCTATCAAATCCAAAATTGCTGAAATGGCCACCGCTATGTATGTAGGAGAAAGTGCCTGCTATCGCGCTGCCAAGAATATCGAGGATCGTATTGCCATTAGAATGAGCGAAGGAAATACGCATCAGGAAGCAGAGCTGAAAGGCGTTGAAGAATATGCCATTGAATGTTCTATCCTCAAGGTAGCCGTTTCCGAAGACATTCAGAACTGCTCCGATGAGGGAATTCAAATCTTTGGAGGAATGGGCTTTAGTGCCGATACTCCAATGGAAGCAGCCTGGAGAGATGCCCGTATTTCAAGAATTTATGAGGGAACCAATGAGATCAACCGTATGTTGGCCGTGGGTATGCTTGTGAAAAAGGCGATGAAAGGTCATGTAGACCTGCTAGGCCCCGCTATGGAAGTCGCCAACGAACTAACTTCCATCCCTTCGTTTGATACACCGGATTATTCCGAAGTACTTTCCGAAGAAAAAGCAATCATTGCCAAATTGAAGAAGGTATTCCTCATGGTAGCCGGTAGTGCCGTTCAGAAATTCGGACCAAAACTGGAAGAGCATCAGCAACTGCTTATGGCGGCCTCTGACATCCTGATCCAAATTTATATGGCTGAAAGTGCCATCCTACGTGCCGAGAAGAATGCAAAACGTTACGGCGAGGAAGCTCAAAAAGAACAGATCGCTATGGCGCAGTTGAATCTGTATCATGCGGTAGACACCATCATTGTCAAGGCCAAAGAGGGTATTTGTTCCTTTGCCGAAGGCGACGAACAGCGCATGATGCTCATGGGCCTAAAGCGATTTACCAAATACCAGATTCAGCCCAACGTAGTAGCGCTTCGCAATATAGTTGCCGAAAAGGTTACTGCTGAGAACGCTTATCCTTTCTAAAAGGATGCAAAGATCCTTTGCGCTGCAGAGGAATAGATTTAATTATATCCTGGACCGTCCACCCTACCGGACGGTCTTTTTTTGGCATTTCGAAGAACGATTGCTTGGCAATCAGACTGAGAAATCTCATCCTGCTTAAGAGATAACTACTGAGATTTCTCACTTCGTTCGAAATGACGGCTTAATCTTTGTTATCTTTAAACTCAAAGTTTTACAATGAAAAGAATTCTGCTCGCCTTTTTGGCCTTTCCCTTTACTCTCCTGGCCCAACCCGACACTGAAGTGTTTATAATGGATATCACCTCATCCGAGGAAGGACTTATTGTCTCCAATGTTTCGAATGTTTCGAACAATCCCGGATACGACAATCAACCCACCTTCCTCGACGCCAACAATCTGATCTATGCAGGAACTCGAAACGGAGCAACCGATATTGCCACCTACAATGTACCTTCGGGACAGTCCTGGTGGTTCAATCTTCCTACGGAGGGTGGAGAATACTCACCGCAGCCTATGCCCGGTCAACAAGCCATTTCCGCGGTGCGCCTGGATCCGGACGGAAAGCAACGTCTGTATCGCTATCCCATTCCGGAAGGCCCTTCCGAAGAAGTCATAAAAGATATTCAGGTGGCCTATTATGCATATTATGATGCAAATACATTTGTAGCCTCTGTATTGTCCGACGGCAGTCTGGACCTGGTGCGAGTGGACCTTACAACCCTAAAAACCGACACCCTTCTTCAGGGGGCAGGTCGTTCTATTCACAGAGTGCCTAAATCGGAATCCATGAGTTACACGGCGGTCAATGAAGAAGGAAATCATGACATTTATCTGCTGGACATGAAAGACGGACAAAGCTACTTTGTATGTCAGTTGCCCATAGGTATACAGGATTACACCTGGTTGGATGATACGCGCATGCTCATTGGCAGTAATGACAAGCTATTCATGTACGATACACTCACCGATGGCGGCTGGCAACAAGCTGCCGATCTTTCATCGGCTAAACTGAAAAATATTACACGGCTTACGGCGAACGGCGATGGGACCAAGTTGGCCCTGGCAGCCGAATCACTGGCCGGATCGCCTGCAGATGTTGTGGAAGCACATATTGCTCCCTTTAACAATGGGGAACTGGAAGCCTTTGTGAATTGTTTCACCGAAGATGTGGTGGTAAGTAACTACCCGGACAAATTGCAATATACAGGCCGTGACAAGATGCGCGAAGGCTATGCTGGATTCTACAAAAATGCAACTACCTACGGGGTCGAGGTGAAGAATCGCATTGTTATAGGGAATAAGGTGATCGACGAGGAAGAAGGACATGTGGATGGGAACAAAGATTACAAGGCTACCATCTACGAGGTTCGCAACGATAAGATTGCCACGATGACCTTCGTATGGGGAACACCCATTGACGAAGACCCGACCGAAATTGTAGACAAACAGTTGGCAGCTTACAATGCACGCGATATAGATGCCTTTGTGGCGACCTACGCACCGGATATTGAGTTGCACAACTATCCCAACCTCAAATGGACGGAAGGTGCTGAGGCCCTCAGAATAAGCTATGGAGGGCTTTTCGATCAGACACCCGATCTCAATGCTACGATCAGGAACCGGATCGTGATCAACAATACGGTGATTGATGAGGAGCAGGTCACAATGAACGGACAGGTGTTCTCTGCCGTAGCTGTATATGAAGTTGAGAATGGACTGATTAAGAAGGTGGTTTTTATTCGTTAGGCGCAACCATTTTTCGGTTATTCCCTCTTCTCTTAAAGACTATGAAAAAGATTGCACTAACCCTGGTCATTGCCATAACGGTTATGGCATGCTCCAATTCCGACGATGACACCGCCTGCATCCCACCCTTTCCAGGATGGGAACTCGTTTTGGTCGATGCGAATCAAAACCCGCTTATCGGAACCCAATTTGTTCAGGATTCTTTCAAATTGTCCAACTCTCAGGCCACGACCTATGTGAGACCCACACCTTTCGGAACGGGGAATGACGTTCAGATTGTCCTCCCCGATCTCATCAGCGGTGCCGACTACTACCTGGAACTTTCTCAAACAGATTCAGATACGCTGAATATCGAGTATGAAGAATTTGACGGGAGTTGTGGGCCTGCATACCGAACATTGCGATTTCAATACAATGATCAATTGATTTATGATGGTCAGGGAAATTTCCCCAACCCTGCTGTCGTTGTTAAGGACTGATCTAATCATAATTCTGCTAATCCATTTGAAATCGTTTGCGTATTGCCTATTTTAGGGAACTAAATCCATCCCTATGCGCAATCTGATCCTTCTTTTCAGTTTGATAACAGCTCTAAGCTTCGGTCAAACAGATACCCGCATGTATGACATTATTAGTGCGGTTTCGGCCGACCGACTCGAGACCGATATTGCTAAATTAGCCGGTTTCGGCACTCGGCATACACTTAGTGACACGGTTTCAAATACCCGTGGTATTGGTGCAGCACGACGTTGGATCAAAGCCGAATTCGACAAGATCTCGGCCGATTGCAACAACTGCCTTGAGGTGTTCTACCAGAAGGACCTGGTTCCCAAGGGAGACAATCAGCGGATTGTAAAAGACGTTTGGGTTGTTAACGTCGTTGCCATTCAACGTGGCACGAAGTATCCTAATCGTTTCATCATTATGAGTGGCGACATTGACTCACGGGTGAGTGATCCCAATGATTTTACATCCGATTCTCCTGGTGCCAATGACAATGCTACCGGTATGGCAGGAGCTATGGAAGCCGCGCGTGTACTCTCAAAGTACAAATTTGAGAACAGTATTATTTATGTCGGTTTGAGCGGTGAAGAGCAAGGACTCTACGGTGGTAAAGGATTAGCAGCCTATGCCAAAGACAAGGGTTGGGAGATCATTGGGGTATTGAACAACGATATGATCGGCAATATTAAAGGGGTGAATGGGGTGATCAGTAACCGCGACTTCCGGATCTTTAGTGAACCGGTACCTCCCACTGAAACGGAGCGTCAACGCAGGGGACGACGGTTTTACGGTGGCGAAGTTGACGGAATCTCCCGTCAGTTAGCGCGCTACGTCTACGGAACTACCCGTGCATATATGCCCGAAATGAACCCTATTCTCATATATCGCCTTGACCGATTTGGCCGTGGTGGCCACCACAGGCCCTTTAACGATGCAGGGTTTGCCGGTATTCGAATTATGGAAGCCCATGAGAATTATACTCAGCAACATCAGGATATTCGAATGGAAGACGGTATTGAATACGGTGATAAACTCAAGTTCGTAAACTTCGATTATGCCGCCAAGCTCACAGCAGTGAATGCTATTAATCTTGCGAGCCTGGCCTGGGCGCCGCAAGCGCCTAAGAATGTTCAGATTGGTGGTATTGTAGAGCCTTCCGCGAGATTAAAGTGGGAAAAATCAGAAGGTGCTGTAGGTTACCGGATCTATTGGAGGGATACCACCTCTCCTACCTGGGACCACAGTCGGTTTGTAGGTGATGTTTCCGAATATACGTTGGACGGCATCGTTATTGATAATTATTTCTTCGGAGTAGCTGCCGTAGGGAAGGACGGGCATGAAAGTCCCGTGGTGTTCCCCGGTGGTATTTTTAGATAGAATATGGCAACTACATCTCCTGGTAATAGAATAGGCTATTTCTTTTTGGCACTTTTCGCCATCTTCGTGGGTTTATACCCTGTCGTTTTTGCTTTTATTATCCCACCTGAAGAGGGGCTCATAGGTTCCAAGCCGGTAGAACTTTTGGATAAAGCCTTTTATTTACCCGTTCTATATACTCATACTTCGGTGGGTGGTATTGCACTGCTTGCCGGATTCTCGCAGTTTTTCAAATCCCTTCGCCGCAAACGGCTTAATCTCCACAGAACCCTTGGGAAAATATATGTTATAGCTGTTCTCATTAGTGGTTCGGCAGCGCTGATCTCCGCTTTCTTTGCTACCGGTGGAATGGTCACAGCCATAGGTTTTGGACTTCTGGCTATTTTGTGGTTGTATACAACGGTTCAGGCCTATGTTACCATCCGAAGAAAAGACATAAATGCGCACCAGCGATGGATGATTCGAAGCTATGCCCTCTGCTTTGCAGCAGTCACCCTTAGAATCATATTACCATCATTACAATTTGGACTCGGCATGGGATTTTTATCAGCATACATGATCGTTTCCTGGGCCTGCTGGGTTCCCAACATCCTGGTGGCCGAATTATTAATCATCCCCCGACTTAGAACCTCATGAAATTAAAGACATTCTTAGCCCTGTTTTGCATTCCCCTACTTACTATGTCCCAACAGTTTACACGTCAGGATACACTTCGCGGCAGTATTACGCCCGAAAGAGCCTGGTGGGATCTAACGCATTACGAACTGGAAGTGGTTGTAGATCCTGAAAAACGATTTATCTGGGGCACAAACACCGTTACCTATGATATCCTGGAGGAAGCTCAGGTCATGCAAATCGACCTGCAACCACCCATGAAGATCGATAAAGTGATGCAGGATGGTAAACTGTTGGAAGTTATTTCTGAAGGGAACGCTCATTTTATTACACTTCAGAAGAAACAGAAAAAAGGAAAAGCAGATTACCTGACCATCTCTTTTTCAGGAACTCCCCTGGTCGCTGAAAGGCCACCCTGGGATGGCGGATTTACATGGAAACGTGACAGAAACGGGAAGCATTTCATCGCTACTTCCAACCAGGGTATAGGTGCCAGTATTTGGTGGCCCAATAAGGATCATGCCTACGACGAACCCGAAGATGGCATGAACATCTCAGTTACTGTTCCCAATGGACTCATGAATGTCTCTAACGGACGTCTCATAGAAACCGAAGTAGGAGAAAAAGAAACCATCTGGCGCTGGCAGGTTAAGAACCCAATCAACAACTACGGCGTTAATATTAATATTGGGGATTACGTGCATTTCGGAGAGAAATTTAAGGGTGAAAAGGGAACCCTGGATATGGATTATTATGTACTTCGGGAAAATGAGTCCAAAGCCCGGGAACAATTCAAACAGGCAAAAGGTATGATGGAGGCCTTCGAACATTGGTTCGGTCCTTACCCCTTTTATGAGGATAGTTTTAAGCTGGTAGAAGTGCCCTATCTGGGTATGGAACATCAAAGTAGTGTGACCTACGGCAATAAGTATCAAAACGGTTACCTCGGCACTGATCTTTCCGGCTCCGGATGGGGACTCAAGTTCGACTTCATCATCGTCCATGAAGGGGGACACGAATGGTTTGCCAACAACATTACCCATGTCGACGTGGCCGACCTCTGGATTCATGAAGGGTTCACCGCATATTCCGAAAACCTTTACCTGGATTATCACTACGGACACAAAGCCTCTTCCGAATATGTAGTAGGCACCCGCTCACTTATTCAAAACGACAAACCTCTCATTGGCGTGTACAATGTGCACAATGAAGGGAGTTCAGACATGTACTATAAGGGAGCCAATATCCTGCATACCTTGCGGCAACTCCTGGAAGATGATGAAAAGTGGCGTAGTGTTTTACGCGGTCTGAACAAGGACTTTTACCACCAAACCGTCACCAGTGGGCAAATAGAAGAGTACATCAGTGAGAAAACCGGTATTGATCTCACCGAGTTCTGGGAACAGTACTTGCGCACTACCATGGTTCCTACTGTTGAGTACAAGGCCAACGGTAAAAAGCTCGAATTTAGGTATACGGAGGTCATCGATAAGTTCGACATGCCGGTTATTGTCCTCATCAACGGAAAAGAGGAATGGATCTATCCAAAAGCGGACTGGAGTTCCAAAGACTTTACGGAAGATATTAAGTCGGTATCCATCAAAAAAGACTTCTACGTGAATCTGGAGAAGTTCTAAAGATCTCATGAGAGCAATCATCTACCATTCGTTCCAGGGAACACCGGGTATCGAAACCGTACCGGACCCCACTCCCCTGGCGCATGGTGTCGTGTTGAAAGTTAAGGCCACAGGATTGTGTCGCAGTGACTGGCATGGCTGGATGGGACATGATCCCGATATTAGCCTCCCTCATGTTCCCGGGCATGAACTAGCCGGAGAAATTGTTGAATTAGGTTCGGAAGTTACGGGATTTAAGATAGGAGATCGTGTCACCGTGCCCTTTGTGTGCGGTTGCGGCAATTGCGAGCAATGTGCTTCCGGCAACCAACAGGTCTGCGATCATCAGTCACAACCGGGCTTCACCCATTGGGGTTCTTTTGCGGAGTATGTCCGTATTGACAAAGCTATGACCAACCTGGTTCCACTTCCCGAGTCCATTGACGATATCACGGCGGCCAGCCTTGGATGTCGCTTTATCACAGCCTATCGCGCGGTTGTGGATCAGGGGAAAACAACAGCGGGAAACTATGTCGCGGTGCATGGTTGCGGAGGGGTCGGACTCTCAGCCATCATGATCGCCAAAGCCCTTGGAGCGCAACCCATAGCCATCGATATCAATCAAGAAGCACTCTCACTGGCCTCTCGTTTGGGGGCCGTAGCAACTATTAACGCGACCGAAACCGATCAGGTTGCGGAAGCCGTAAAAGACATTTCCCGCGGAGGTGTTCATGTTTCTCTGGATGCTCTGGGAAGTGCGGAGACCAGTTCCAATTCCATCAACAATCTTCGGAAACGTGGCAAACACATTCAGGTGGGTCTTATGACAGGAGACCATAAAAAGTTAACTGTGCCTATGGATCACATCATGGCCCATGAACTAGAGATCATTGGCAGTCACGGCATGCAGGCACATCGGTATCCGGAAATGCTGGAACTCATCGAATCCGGTAAGCTCAATCCAAAGCAACTGGTCACAAGTACCCTGAGCCTCGAAGAAGCTGTGCATTCGCTAACACGCATGAACCAATTTGATCATAGCGGTGTAATGGTCATCAATATGGAATCTGGAGGTGTCTAACTCTTGCATCCTTAACGCATATTTTGATTGGGTTTTGAGTTTTAAATTTTGAGTGTTAAGTTTTGAATTGGGAGCAAGTAGTGAGTAATGAGAGTTGAGTATTGAGATGTGGTTGGAAACTGGAAGTCAGAAGATTGAAGTTCGATGACCGAGGACTGCCGGCTGCTACTGTCTACTTTAACCGGGTTACAAGTTGCAGGTTTCAAGTTTTAAGTTTTAAATGTTGAGTTTTAAATCGGAATAAGTTTTGAGTACTGGGTATTGAGAATTTAGATTTATTTGGAATTTTGAACCTGCCTGACGGCAGTCAGGTTTGATTTTTTTACCCTGAGCTGCGCTGTGCTGAGCTTGTCGAAGTACCGAAGGGTGGAATTTACCTCGTATTTGGAATTTGATTACTGAATCATGACCTTAGTAACATGGACGAAAAACCTGAATTGTATTTTCCCAGAGACGTAGAATGGCGTCAGTGGTTGGAGGTCAATCACGCGACCCATCCACAAGGTGTATATCTCATTATGTACAAGCTCGAAGCCAATATCCCAACAATGCGCTGGGAGGAAGCAGTGCGGGTGGCTCTATGCTATGGCTGGATAGACAGTACGGTCAAGAATCTGGGAGGTCCAAAGCGAAGGCAGTATTTCTGTCCGCGAAAACCCAAAAGTGTGTGGAGTGCGCTCAACAAAAAATACATTTCCGAAATGGAACCACTCGGTCTTATCCATGAAAGTGGTTGGAATGCCATTAATGTAGCCAGGGAGAACGGTATGTGGTCTGCATTGGACAATGTTGAAAACGGAATAATCCCGGCTGAATTACAGGCTGCATTCGACGCCAATCCCAAGGCTTGGGAAAACTATCAGAGTTTTGCCCCGGGGTATCGAAAAAGCTATCTGTATTGGCTACACAACGCCAAGCGCGAAGAAACACGGGCGAAACGCATTGAGCAGATCATCGCCTACTGCGAGGCTGGAATAAAAACCAGGATGTGACACAAACTGAATTCCGAATAATGAATAGAGAATGTCGAATTTGGAAGTGTATTTTCCTCAACTGATTTACTATAAATAGAAGTGGACGCTGTCATAATGATACTGGTATTTATGGGCGTGGTAGGACTGATCATCCTATCCATGAAGTATCGTTCGAAGAGCGAACGGGAGTACGATAAAAAGCTTAAAGAAAGCCTGCGGGATGAATATATAATTGACCCCGAAACCGGAGCTAAACTTACCCTGGAACAAGCCGAATCCGGTCATTGGGTGGCCCATGACAATGAATTCCGGACCACTCCTGAAGAGGACATTCAAAAACTGTTCACCGAAGAACAAAAAGAGGCCGAAAGAGTAGTCAACCACCTTGCTCGGGAAACCAGGTATCGCCGCAGTAAATTTCCCGAGGAACAGATTGCCATCCTTGAAAACACGAAAACGCTCTCCAAATATGACAATTGGAGCTACTCCAACTGCTATCGCATAGAGGGACGAAACGGATTTGTCTTTATGCCGGCAGCGAACATTCAGGGACAAACGTACTATGAGGACGATTATCACGAATCGCAACTGATGTTTTGGATTACCACGGAAACCGACCTTGGACACTATTATTTCAGAGAGAAAACGGGTTCGGAAAAATTTCTGGATAAACTGCGAAGTGACGATGTCATCAAAGTAAAGGATTATGAGTCGTTTGCCTTTAAAGAATCAGATTCTCCTGTCCGCATGCTTCAATTGTTAAAGCGGTTGGAAAAAGTGCAAGGGTTTGAGATGGAGTTCATGGATACGCACATATTTTTGAAAAGCACAAAGCTGGTCAATCTTAAAGACCTCAGGATAATGGAGGACATTGTTGCACAGATTTGAAGAATAGGTTTGTTGTTTGAAGAGAGAAGAGAAAGCAGAGAAGAGAAGACCGAAGGTTGGCGCGTGAAGCTGGAAGCATGAAGACTGTCAACTGCTTACTCTAATAGTGTTACAAGTTGCAGGTTACTGGTTTTAAGTTTTGAATATTGAGTTTTGAATTGGGTTTGTGGTTAGAGGTTAGAAAATCGAAAAGAGAGAAAATGCTTGATGACAGAAGACCCAGAGTCCGCTGTCATACTGAGCGCAGTCGAAGTGAAGGTGGACGAATTGATTTCAAAAATAGCCAACCGAAAATTGCAATGGCCTACTGAAAACCCTCTCACTCCTCGCACCTCACACCTACCTGCGGCAGTCAGGCCTCAATCCCCTCGTTATCGGTTAAAATCACTATCTTTAACAGAGACTCCCCGTCCATGTCCGGAATCGTTCTGGGTGGTGCGGGGTTTTTTATTGAGCGTTTAAATAAATCCGTTATGAAAAAAATTACACCCCGCTTGGTAAGTCTTGTTCCTCTTGTATTCCTGTTTTGGCTCGGCACAACAACAACGAGCATTGCACAGAGCAGTACTGTGACCAGTGTGCGCGTTAATGGCCTTACGTCTAAGTCAACAACCATAACCATTATCACGGGTAACAAAAGATCACAAAAGAAAGTAAAAAGAGGGACAAAGATCGATTGGGGTACCAAGATCATAATTCCGGGTGGAATACGTCTTTTTTTGGAAACCAAAGGAGGTACCCAGGAGGTTTGGTCGGAGAACGGACTGGCCATGGAGTACACGGTTTCGGACATTCCGGATGGTGAGAGTCATGACGTAAAAGGGTTCGGAGCCACGATAAGAAACTGGGTCAGGGGAATATTCAGCTATAAATACCGGTCTAAGAACAGTAGAGGTAACACTGCGGCGTCCAATAGTACACGTTACACGTTCAGGGACCTATCCGACGATGAATCCGGGCGTGCCTTTATCAGTACAAGTGAAGGATCGGTTACCATTGTTGAGCGGGTTCCTCTCATTATTAGTAATCAGTCGAATAACACCAAAAAAGGCAATTATAAATTAGAGTTTTCTACTTCACGGCTTCAAAGAGCTGAAGATTCTGTCTACATATCAAGCGATCAACCGGTTGAGTATGTCGACTATAAGGAGGCGACAGCACGTGTTGAGAGTTTTATTGAAATCCCAAATGATCCTGAAGTTCGGGCTAACAATCAATTGTGTTTGGGTGCTCTCTATTTGGAATGGGAACGTAGTCAGCAGGCCATACCCTTTTTCACAGATGCTCTGAATTTCTACTTCGACTATTATGGAGAAGACGACGCAGATACTCTTGAAGCCAAACTTTTTTTGGCAAAAGCATATCAGGACAGCGGTCGACAGGCATTGGCTGATGAAATGCTGCGTGAGCTGGAAGAAACCCTGCTAGAATTGCTTCGAATAGATGAGAAAGACCTGGATTATGTGGACGAAAATGATCCGGACGCCGAAGACCTGATCTGCGAAGACATAGTGGACACCTGTGCCCTACTGGGTTGGTTGTATAAAATATTGGGTGAAGATGAAAGAAGTCAATACTACTACTCCCGGGTAGACCAGGGATGCTGATGTAAACCAGGAAAATATGCTCACTCTAAAACGTCTTGCTGTTTACCTGGTTACGTTCTTCGTGACCTTACTACTGCTATTGGTCCTTATCGACGACTGGAAACAGATTGATACATACTTAACAGGTGTCTCCAATGCTACAGTTTCCGAAAGAAATAGCGTCAACAACCGGATTGTTGTGGTCGACGTGGGTGAGCAGGACATTCCGGACAACCATCTTGACGAACTTACGAGAAAGCGCCAAAAACTCATACAATTATTACAGGCAATTGAGCTGCAATCAGTTCAAAAAGATGGCCCGGAAAGCCTGGTGCTCGATCTCTGGTTTTCTTCGGACAACACACTTATGGATTCTCTTATCGGTGCCATCCGGAAGTTAGAGGCTTCCGGAACCCGCGTATACGCCGCATACGACCTGAACGCCTCCCATGATGGTGGTCGAGTAGAGGAAACCGATTTCCTGGAACTTGAGGACGAACACGCCTTATCCCTCTATAACCTGCTGGCTGAAAAGGCGGAAGGAACTCAACTAAGCCGTGGCAGATATCATACCTACTTCTTTGAACTGGGCGAGGACAAAGCCAACTACGAAAGTGAAATAACACTAACCGCCAGTGACAGTAAAGAGGAGGTTGTAATCGAGTTCTTACCCTTACGGGTGGTGGCCGATCTGGACGAAACGTCTGAGCAAAAACTTGAGGTCCTGCGACGACAAGGTGCCGTTGTACCTTATGGCCCGCTTTCAGAAGTGGAACAACGCACCTATACTTTCCAACCAGATTCTGTTCTTTCGTTAGCCAGTTTTATTTCTCCCGAAGGAACCCAGGTTCCGGATGTTATCGATATGGACAACAAAATCCTTCTTGCGGCCAATATTGAGGAAGACGTTGAGCGCATTGGAGATCTCAGCCTGCCCATGCCCTACCTTGTTACCTGGGCAATGAGCGACTTGTTGGACGGTAATATACGCGTTAATCAACCACTGGAAAATCTGGGGGCCATTATAGGTCAGATCTTGTTCTTTTCCTTTTTTATTGCCCTTTTATTCGCTAT
>CAZTLE010000093.1:0-15764 GCA_964614415.1 uncultured Aureitalea sp.
TAGCGAGGAGCGAAGTAGGGCTCGTTAAAACAATGTACTTCGTAGAAGACTTGGGACAGGGCTTCGGTGGACGCAGTCCAAAAGCTCGCGATAGCATTCTCAAGGCGAAGCTCTAAGCGCAGCGAGGAGTGATGTAGGGCTTATCAAAATAACGCTCTATATTAAAGCCACCGGACAGGGATTCGGTGGACACGGTCCACAGCTATATTTTTCTACATCCGCCAAACTTTTGATATACCCGCCATAATTAATAATTGATTATGGATTTACCTTTTGCGGTTTACATTCTTAAATGTTCTAATGGAAAGCACTACACGGGCTTTACAAGAAGGCTAAAACAACGACTTGTCGAGCACCAAAAAGGAGAAGTATCCTATACAAAGGACAAACTACCCGTGGAATTGGTTCACGTTTCTTACTTCAGCAATAACAAAAAAGCTTATGATTTTGAACGTTATCTCAAAACCGGATCCGGCATTGCTTTTCGGAATAAGAGGCTGATATAATCGGCATTTTTGTTTGCAGAACGGGAGCAACCGGGATGATTGCCAATTATCCCTATCACTTCCACTATATTCGCACTTTACTCAGAATTTATGCCCCTCTTTAATCAACTGACGCGCATCTACCGCCAGTAGGATATTCTCATCTGTTAAGTAGTTCATGAACTCCTTTTTGAAATGTCCATTTAGTCTCTTGCTGATCTCCTGAGTATTATAATTGTTTTTCTTTTTACCAATTAGTCCTAACACCTTTTTTTTCTGGTTGAACAGGATATAGTCATTATCGCGTTCCCCGGACTCTTTCTTCTTCTCAATGTAAAACAAGGGCACATGGAACGCTTCGTGTATGGCAATGACAGATTCGGCAAATGGGCTTAATAACTCTTCTTTCTCCCATAGTAGTATACGAACGTATTCCATTTGAGCGTCTCCAGAGCTCCACTCAAAGTCCTCCGGGTCATCAAACTTGGTATATGATTCTATAAGCCCAATCCGTTTGGCATTGGAAACTGATTTATGAATAGCACTCTCTATGGTTTGAGATACTTTTAAGTTCCAGACATTCTGAGCGATATTCTTGCGCATATATCTCTTTAATTGAGGGGCAAGATATCGGAACGTCGATGGACTTAACCAGCCATTCGGACCTATAACATCCAGCGCGTAAATGGCATTGCAACCATTTAAGTAAATCCTGGTAATCGAATGGATAAGGCCATCTGTTATGTAATCAATTTTTTGGGAATCCGGAAAAGCGCTGACGGTGACTTGCTCAAGAATTTCAAGATCGTCCTTTAAACCCGGATGATCATTTTTCAATTTCTTAAAAATTGATCTGAACTTCTTGTCGATACTCTTTTCAATGTCCTTACTACCAACTTCCTTAATTTGCTTGACCCATTTACGAATTTGATTTCCGTTTCTCTCTTTGAAATCAACATCATCTGCGTCTCCTTTCAATGTAATTGGGTGCATCCCCCAAAGATCCGATGGTATCTTGGGTTTCTTGTGTTTGATGACAGCTACATTCGACCTTCCCAACTTCCCCGAAAACAGCCCGTATTCCAATAGCGTATTGTCGCGGACGGATCGGTATTCTTCACCCCTTTGATAAGTTTTATCATCTTCGGAAAAAATCATGACCCCGGCGTCTGCCTTCGCCAGAAGGTCATGAAGAGATTCGATATAGGTCTTGCCAAAAGCAAATACATCATCGCGCCACCAGGGTATTGGTTCTATACCTTCTTCATATAACATATCCATAATCAACTTGGCCACGGGCAAACTCTCCGATGAGGATCCTATGAAAACTTTCATTACTGGTTTAAATATTTATAAGTGAAAACATAAAATTATTCTATTTATTCAGAGTACAAAACCCCCGTAAGAATGGGTGCCAGAAAATAATCCTCACTCCAATGTTGTGGGGCCCTATCGGTGGGTGGGGTGACTCTAACTTTTTCGTATCGGATATTTTGAATTCCGAGATCTTGTAAGAATTGAATGAAGTCATTGCCAAAGCCGTCCGAGGAATCAAAGAAGAACGTTAAAACTCCATTCTCCTTCAATAACTTATAATCTATAAGTTTTTCAATGAAAGGAATAGCATCTCTACATAATTCGTCGGACTCCAGCGGAAATCCATCATAAAGAACACCGTCAAACTTTGTTTGCAACCCCCCGAGGATGTCCTCCCAACAACCTCTGTGTAGCACTATTTTGTCTTTATTGGGACTTGCCGACAACCACTTCTCCGCCCTGCGAATTACATCGTTATTAAGTTCAATAATATGATGTTCTTCCACCGGATACTCGCTCCTAAAATCTTCAATAAACTGATCTGCCAGTCCTAAACCGTATCCCACGTTAAGCACATTTCCGCCCTTCGAACAAGCAATCTGAGCAAGTTTTTTCATGTAAGGTTCCTCGAAACCTGCCATTACTTCCAACCCGTTTATATACAGGACCTCTTCTCCTTGTTTTGTCTTAATAAAACTAGCCTCGAGATGTTCCCATTCTTCTTTTACGTTGAAATCGTATTTGTCAATTCTTGTTCCGATTCTTTTCTCAATATCGAATCGGTCATCGCTAGGATAAATTCTCTTCACAAACAATCTCCTTTAAGAAAAATGCCCAGCACTAATCTCATCCTCCGCAGCAGCGAGTCCAATATCAAGCAGCTCAAAACGGTTCTCAGCATTGCTCATTTCAATGATGCTCGCTACCTGTTCATCGGAATAATCTTTGCCCATGAGCTTTTCCAGACTATCTACTGTTAGCGGCGTATTGTAACGCAAATATTTGATAAGCGGCTTTCCGCCAAGCTGATCGCCATTCAAATCCTCGATCTCCATATCGATCTCCACCGCCGTTTTCGAATCGGACAACCACTGCATGATAATTTGATTCTGCCAACTGGAGTCCTGCATCAGCATTTCAGGCACACTCTTAGCCCAACTTAGCATCCAGTTCTTCTCAATGTCTCCGATCTTCTTGCTAAAAATGCTATACCCGGTTCCTACTGAGACCACTTCCAGCTTGTCGGCTCCCATCTCCCAATGGAATGGGAATCCTTTTAATGTAGCTACCATAAGCAATGCTAAGGACGGATTGTTGGATGTACTCACTCCACCATCCACAAAGGCAGCGGTTTCGCCATTTCCTACCTCGATCATCTGCGGTACAAAATAGGTAGGAGCCGCACTGCTTGCGCGTACTGCTTGCCACAACGGAATGTCCTTGTTCACGCCTTCTTCAGAATCATAGAACTTTCCGTCGGGATGATTTATCAGGTACCAGGTACTATTAGTATCGGCACGCTTGGCAACAACACACAAACCGGTTTTAATCTCGGGCCCACCCATCAGGATAGGTTCTCCGTCATCGTTACTAAACGTTTTTAAAAGACTATCCCTAAGCGCCGAATAGTCAAAATTGGCTCTAAGAAATTTAAAAGTTTCCCATGGCTTCCACCAATCGTATTTCTTTCCGAAGATCTTCCCCCCTAAGTCCATGTAAAGGGTAATGATCTCGTCTACGCTCATCCCAATGGCAAGTCCTGAAGCGATAATCGACCCAGTGGAAGTCCCTCCAATAAGGTCAAAATAATCACATAGGAGTAGATCGGGATTGTTTTCCTTCTCGCGAAGGATGGTTTCAATTTTCTTGAGATATCCAAGGGTAAGTGCGCCGCGTATACCTCCCCCATCACAAGCTAAAATACGCTTGGGACCAGAGGTCGTAGCCGGGTCTAAATGTTGTGCAAGTGTTTTCATTCTTCGTTTTTTTCTTCTTTTGGTAGGTATTTTGTAAATCCTTCTATCAGTTCGGTCAGCCTCGTATCCGCCACGCCATTTTCTTCTCTCACTTCCTGAAGCATCGTGAAATTATCCAGCGTGGATTTTAACATCCAGAATGTCTTCTTGGTCTCTACAATGGCAAGTCCATCCGCAAGATGATCTTCAGCCCCGTCATAATCCCTGTTCAGAACACATAACTCTGCCTGAGTGGCTTTGTCCCAGTAATTGGGTTCTGAATTCTCCACTTTCCGCTCAACAGCGAACTTTACAATAGGTAAATATGACGCTAAGAGTTCTTTTTCACCTTTTTGATCCAGCAAATTGACCAGGTTAATTCCAGGAAAAAAATCTCTCCAATCGGCATCGAAACCTTCTTTATAATTGTCTATTGCCTGTTTTAGAAATCCCTTAGCTTTTATCCTATCCTTTGATCTTCGTGCTGAGTTGTAAAGGTCTTTATAGACCCGGCCTAGAAGCCCATTGGTCTCCGGATCGTTACCATATTTTTTTATGATATCAGATAACACCTGTATGGCTTCTTCTTTTCTTTCGGCTCGATTGTAAGCAAATCCCAACTGCTCCTGCACCACCTTTACATTCTGCAAAGGTGCATCCATTTCCTCATAACAGGTGATCATCTCATCATGCGCCTGAACATCCCTTAGCGAAAGAAATAAGTCCATAACAACCCCTGCCCTTTTTTCATTCAATGGCCGGAGTTCTTCAAAAATATCCATTACAGCCTGCTTCCTTTCTTCTTTTTCTTCCTGGCTTCGAGCAGCGAATAATCGCTCTTTCATTTTATTGTCATAGATAGCCCGGTCCCTGAAAACATCCGTTTTTTCATCAGACAGGTTGTGTATCACATCCCAACCTTCTACCATCTGAAAGACAGGACTGTCAGTCGCCTGATTTTTCTTGCACGCCTCAAGCTTGGCGATAAGTTGCTTAAGTTCGGTATCTCGATTGGATAATTTGCCCTTATCATCCAGGGTATAGGGAACGGTACGCTCCATTTTCAGATCGAAGGGAAGATCTGCATCAAAGGCAAAAATGGGTATAGTGGTATACTCTTTAATAGCATGCCGTAATCCCAGTTCGTAAAACACATTGGCGTTCAGCGACGTGAGGTCGGCAATTGCGTAATCACACAATATGAGCCGCTCATACATCGGTTTATGGATCGTACCCCCCGCGAGTTCTTCGTCCGCTCGAATGGGTTCTATATCACAGGCCTCTATGGCCGGTTTTATCAGTTCCTGGTAAATCTCATTGAAATCTACGTCGCGGCCTTTTTGATCCTTCTTCGTTCCAAAAGGCATCAACACAAAACAGAGTGGTTTCATCTAAAATTTTAATTTTTTGATCTGACTGCCTAAAGCCTTCAAATCCTTTTCGTACGACCGATCCAGGATGGCCCTTTTCGATTTTTTCATTCTTGAGGTTTCATCGGCACCCACTATGTCCTCTATGGGAATTACCTTTTTGGAAAGATCGTTAGCCAATTGGATTTCGGCCATTTGCCAGTTGTTGGCGGTATCGGCATTAATCGTAATAATGGCGTCCGAATCGGTTATTGAGCGCACAATGAATTCTTCCACCGAAACCCCGGGATCAATATCAATTGTTGAGATCACATCCATCCCCAGATCTGTCAACATGGTCGTCAGGGCTTTTGCTTCCCGTGCATCTGCATCGGAATATGAAAGATATACCTTGCTTGGTTGTTCTTCCACTGCTTCTTCTTTCACCCTGGCCGTATGGTAATCATCTCCAAGGGTGAGCCAGTGGGATGTTTGCAATTCTTCTCCCGATTTAAGGAAAATCGTGATCCCAACACTGAATTCTCCCCAGCCTGAAGATTTAATTCTGAAATTTTCCGTTTCCGCTTTTCCGGTTCGCAATCGGTTTCTGAAGGTACTGTGTAGTAAATATTCCACACGATCAATTTCAGAAATACTTCGGTCGCCATCCTCAACCCAAATTTCCCATTTGTAATAGTCCTTGCGGCTTGGGTCTCTTTCGGCGCTCTGTCCTATCTTAAAATCCTTCATGTACATCATGGCGTAGCTACTAAAATTCGTAAGTTTCTATTGATCACATCCGACTGCCAGATCTGTCCCCCGGAGGTTACCTGGATCTGCATTTCGGTATCTTTATTCACACCGTCCAAAAAGAGGCTAACACCTCCCGATTGGGGTTTAACGAGTGCATTCTTCCATTCTCCCCACCCTCTTCGATTATCAAAGAAGCGATATTTAACGAGGTCGACATTCCCGATATTCGATCGAACCGCATCCACAATTTCGTCCGGCTCAAGGTGAGCTTCAATACGTTCACCCAACTTTACTTTCCATTTGAAAATCGTTTCGGAAACGCGTAGCAAAACTTCCATGAAGTCGTCACGTGTAAATGGAATGTATTCAAAGTTTGTAAATGGCCCACGATCCACCACACCATCCTCAACGAGGGCGATGAACGGAATACCTTTGTTCAGTGCGGTTGAACGTTCGTGCATTACCCACTGATTTGTTTTTCCTTCATCTCGTTTGGTAAGCAGAACGATCATGGCATCTGTAGATTCAATAAGCTCCTGGACTGCTGCGGTTAGATCCTGACCGGCAAGTCGTTCACCATCCACGACTTCCAGATCATGGCTCTCGGTAAGACGTTTCAGGTGTTTTGCCAGGGGAACTACATCGGCATCGAAATGATAGGAGAGAAAAACCCTTTCCATACAATTGATATTTTAATTACTGTTATTCAATATAAGCCGTTTTGGCACAGGCCAAAATCGACATGGGGAGAAAGCGATGCGGGCACACAAAATAGCGCCCATATTCATCTTCTAAGATACTTCATTTTAGGCAAAACGAGAAATGATATGAAGGCAGTAGTAGGACGCTAAACTTTCCAAGTCGCGCTTACAATGGATGGGGTCTATTATTCAGACGGGCAAATACATTCCTCTGAGGAAAGTTACTTTTTGATCGGATAGGGAGCTAAAAAAACCCGAATAATTCGGGTTTTATTTTCTTAGGGCCTTTGAACTGTTTCAAGTCCTTCTTCCTGCCAGGAAGTCAAGCCTCCCTGCAGATCATACACCTTGGTGAAGCCCATATCCTTTAGGATTTCAGCAGCTTTGGCGCTACGTCCTCCCTTCTTACAGTATACATAGACAGGTTTATCTTTGTCCAGCTTTTCAACCTTCTCCTTGAAGTCGGTACTGGTCACACATATATTCTGAGCACTTTTAAGATGGCTAACCTGGTATTCTTCTTCGGTGCGAACGTCAATAAGTTGCAGTGCATCTGCTCCATAGACCGCCTCATACACTTGAAGTGCAGAGACCATCTTTACCTCCTGTGGGGTATCCTTTTTACAAGCCTGCAGCCCGAAAAGCAGACTCATTGCTCCTAGTAAAAGAAGTTTTTTCATAAGCTGTTAGTTTAATTGGTTGTTTCTCCATCCCATTCTGAAAAACCTCCCAACAGGTTATAGGTATTAGCGACACCTATGGACCGCAACACGGCGCAGGCCTGAAGGCTTCGTCCTCCGGATCGGCAATACACGTAATAGTTTTTCTCCGGATCCAGTTGTTTTGCCTTTTCCATAAACGCATGCGGATTGTAAATGTCCATTTGCAATGCATTTGGAATATACCCTTCGGAAATCTCATCGGCGGTACGAACGTCAATGATTACTGCGTTCTCATCACCGGCAAGCTGTTCTTTCCACTGGGTTTGCGTTAGGTCCTGCATTGTGTTAAAATTTTCACAAAAATAGGAATTCTTACTGATAGACGCTAAAAAACCCGGAATGTTACAGAACACCCCGGGAATTTTATTGAAGTTTATACCAAAAACTAAACTTTAATTGAACAACCAATGGCCCGAGTCTCCTTTACGGAAACCTCCTGGCCTTTAATTAGCTGATTTACAGCATTGGCTGTATACCTTTCTTTCACAGCTGAAGCATCGCGAGAATTATCATCAATAGCTCCTATGTACTTCACAATATTTTTTCCGTCTTCTTTTTGAAGCACATATACATGTGGAGTTTTTGTAGCGCCGAACTTAGGATAGACTTTTTGGCCTTTATCCTGCAAGTACGGGAATGTATATCCTTTGTCTTTGGCTCGTTGCTGCATTGCCTTGAAGCTGTCTCCAGGCTTAGCCGCCGGGCTGTTCGGATTAATAGCAATTACAGGATATCCCTGCGACTTGAATTCTTCATCCAACGCAATAACACGGTCCTCCCAGGCAATTGCATAAGGACAGGTATTACACGTAAAGATCAAAATAAAGCCCTTGGCATCCGGGAAACTGTCAAAACCCATCATGGTTTCGTCAACATTCATCAAATTAATGTTGTCCACAGAATCGCCAACCTGATATCCGGGAACAGTCTCCTCTTTGGAAGACACGAAGCCCATAACCAAAAATGCAGTCATAGCCACAAGGGTCCCTGCCGTAAAAATTTGCTTTGCTTTCATAAGAATATTATTTATAGGATGGTTTTTAATTCGGTCTCGAGCTCTCCATAGGTGAAGGAGCGCTCGTAAAATTGCCGCTTATCTCCTTGATAGATAACCGTTGCCGGAATCGCACCGCTCCACTCTTCGGCTACTTTAGGGATCCAGGAGTTCGCATCCGGGTCGTCCAGAAGAACGACGTCCGACTGGATCTTCCTGTTACGCACAAAAGGAACAACTTTGCTTTCCAGGTGATCCGGAAAATCCAGGCTTACCAATAACACCTTTACTTTTTGATCTTGATACGCTTCACCCAATTGTTCGAAAGCAGGGAGCTCTTTGACACATGGTTTACACCAGGTAGCCCAAAAGTTAACGACATAGGTCGTGTCATTATCTTTATGAAGCAGTGGTGATAACTCTTCAAAACTGTACATGGGTATCGAAGAAGTGGTGCGAACTTCTTCAACAACTAGCGGAATATCCTGAGCCATGACTTCCTTCTTCTCCTCTTTACAGGAAACCAATAAAAGCACACAACTCAGACTAAGTAAAGTTCGTTTCATCAGTTAAATAT
This sequence comes from uncultured Aureitalea sp., assembly GCA_964614415.1. Taxonomy (GTDB): domain Bacteria; phylum Bacteroidota; class Bacteroidia; order Flavobacteriales; family Flavobacteriaceae; genus CAZTLE01. The sequence continues at coordinate 8,854 of CAZTLE010000093.1, forward strand.
ATTCATTGCATGGCAAAGCCAGGACGTATTTAACACTTCGATCCACGTATTTAACAGTTGATTAATAGTGCGGAACAGCACTTCGTTAAAATTTCAATTAAAAATTCGTTAAAATAATTGCACGTATAATTTTTTTAATACATTTGTATCTACAATTGTTGTAGAAACAATAATGAGTATAGAAGACGACATAAAACAAACGACACCTATGGCTCCTCACACGAGGACGGTGGTAAACCTTATGTTTACGGCACGGTACATTGAGGATCGGTCGTCTGCACTCATAAAACAGTATGACATAACTGCTCAACAGTATAATGTACTCCGAATTCTACGCGGACAAAAAGGTCGGCCGGCAAACCTATCGACCATTCAGGAACGCATGATAGACCGAAATAGCAATACTACCCGCCTTGTCGATAAGTTACTGGCGAAGGGATACGTAGAACGTCAAATATGTCCGGAAAACCGTAGAAAAGTAGAGATATCAATTACTCCCCAGGGACTGGCGCTCTTAAAGGAGATGGATCCTCCCGTGGAATCTAACAACAATTCCCTGGTCGGAACACTTTCCGTTGCCGAACAGGAAACACTCAACTCATTACTCGATAAGCTAAGAAATAATTCATAACCCTTACATAACACTAAATATCAGAAACTATGAAAATTGCAATGAAGTCTATATTGGTTCTATTAGTAGCCGCAACGGTTACCGCATTCACCAATACAACAGTTAAAAAGATCAACGTATCCGAAAGCACGATCACCTGGAAAGGAAAGAAAATTGTAGGCAACGGACATCAGGGAACTATCAACCTTAAATCCGGTCATCTTGAAATGGACGGAAACACATTAACGGGAGGTGAGTTCGTGGTGGACATGACCTCCATTAACGTGACTGACCTCGAAGGCAAAGGTAAAGGACGACTGGAAGGTCACCTGAAAAGTGATGATTTCTTTGGCGTAACGAACTACCCGGAAGCCAAACTGGTTATTACCAGCGCAACCAAAGGTGACAAATCCTATAAGGTGAATGCCGATCTTACGGTGAAAGGAAAAACACAGGCCGTGTCATTTAATTTGGACATGGGTAACTCTGAAGCGCGTGCCATCCTGGAATTTGACCGTTCCAAGCACGATGTTCGCTATGGATCCGGTAGTTTCTTTGACGACCTGGGAGACAAGGCCATTTCAGATAATATCCTACTAGACGTACTGCTGAAGTTTTAAGAAATTCAGCTTTTAAGGTGAGAAAGCGCATTCGGTATCCCGGTGCGCTTTTTTTATACAATTGAAACAGGCGTCACAGCCCTGGTCAGGATATCTTCCTGCCCCGCATCAAGCCAGTTTTCCAGAATATTCGCATAAATACTTCGGAAATCTATTTCATAGGTAATGTCTCCGTTGTCATCAAGATTGGCAAGGTCGGGGGCTGCATTAAACAGTCCGGGCTTGCGAAGCTTGTCCCCTATTACAAATACGTTATTGGCTGCTCCGTGATCAGTACCATTGGCAGCATTTTGCTCAACCCGTCTTCCGAACTCAGAAAATGTGAGTATCAAGGTATCTTTGAAGGTGCCGTTCTTTTTCAGGTCTTTCACCAAAGTAGACACTTCACTGGAATACTCTTTCAACAACCGGTCCTGTCTTCGTGCCTGACCCGCGTGGGTATCAAAACCGCTAAAGGAGGCATAATAAACACGCGTACTTAAGCCGGAATTGATAAATTGAGCTATGGTGCTAAGTTGCCGCCCAAAGGCGCGGGCTCCATACTTCATTGTAGGCCTGTACACCTTCACTTTATCGAATATATAGGAGGCGGACTGCTTTGCATCGATCATAGTTCGATAGAGGTAGCCCATATTGTGCTCACTGAGGTGCGCATCTTTTTGATGTGCCAGCACCTGATCGAAGTACGGATCACTCGCGATGCGGTATAACAATCTGGGATTCATCGTCGCCGTTCCCGCAAGTTCCTTACCCTTCATCATCAAGGACAGGGACTGTCCTATTTCGATAGCCTCGTGAGGCGTTGATGCATGTGCATCCAGGTACCTTCCAATCCAACCGGTATTCAAGACCTGATCCGACCCACTGGCGGTATGCCAGATATCAGTCGACCGAAAGTGAGAACGATCGGGGTTAGGATACCCTACGTTATTTATTATACAAAGATCCCCTGCATCGTATAACTCTTTCAGCTCTTTCAGGTTCTTATTGAAGCCAAGGTCATCGGTCAATCGCAGCGCCTCATTTCGTTTTATTCCTAAAACAGGACGCGATTTGTAATAAATATCGTTTCGGTAAGGAATAATCGTATTCAGTCCATCATTACCTCCCGTAAGTTGTATGATCACCAATCTCCTGTAACCGGTCGAGGCAAGCAAATCACCCTCCATGGCCTTCACAAAGGAAGGCACAAAAAACACACTACTGGCAAGCGCTGAATTCTTTAAAAAATCTCTTCGTTTCATAGGTGTCAGGTTAATTGGAATTCGGGAAGAGACATAAGTTGCATTACAAAGTCTCGTTTATCTTGTTTCTTTAATCCGGAGATCAGGTCAATCGATCCGGGAGCTTGTGAACCTGCTAACACCATATCGATCAATTTCTCCTCAGACAGTCCCTGAGTCATAGCATCGAATGCTTCCCAATCCACGGATACCTTCAATCGATTGCCATACGGGCGTTTCGACATCTCGATAAATCGGTCTCTGGCAGTGCCGGTTGGAATCATTCCTTTTCCCAGTAATAAAGAAGGTAATTTAAGGCGGGTCATGATGGTATTCGTATCAATCCAACTTTTACCACCCTCCCATCCGGCGACATTAGGCGGATCCAATGGAACCTGCCCCAGTAGTCGCTGAAGGAATACCATTTCTTTTTCTGCTGTAAATCTGTAGGGCACTACCAGGTGCATTGACGCAAGGAAATCCATGGGTGATTTGATCTTCGATCCTATGTTTTCCTCATCATAAAACCAATCACTCATAAATAAGAAATGCATCACATCCTTTATATCGTAGTGGCGATAGAAAACCTCGGCCATCTCCAAAACATGAGCCGGATTCACCTTTTCATTCACAAAATACCGATACAGTTTCGTGCAAATGAATTGAGCGCATTCGGGCTTCTTTGTAATAATGGCAATTATGTCCTCACCATCCAGATCGGCCTCCCAGCCCATGAACGACTTTGTTCCGTAGTCGTGCTGCCGGGTTCTAAAGTAGAAATCTCCTTCTATTCGATGCGCCCATCCCGTGAAAGCTCTGGCGGCTTCCTTAATATCGTCTTCCGTGTAGTTGCCGGGCCCCAAAGTAAAGAGTTCCATAAGTTCCCGGGCAAAGTTCTCGTTGGGGTGCCCTTTCAGGTTTTGATTCGTATTGAGGTAGCGCATCATGGCGGGCTCTTTAGCAACCGCCAAAACAAATTTTTTGAAATTGCCAAGGGCGTTCTCCCTAAGCACATTATTGTAACGTTGTATGTAGGGAGGAACATTATCCCTGCACACAAAAACATTCATCCAGAATAGGGTCATTCGCTCATTTAAGGGCTCAATGGGATTCAGCATCCTATCCATAAAGACACCGGCAAAATTTAAGCGCAGGGTTTTGTTGTTCTCAATAGTCTTGACGAACTCTTTCCGCCTTGTCATTCGGTCGAGGTCCCTGGCGAAGAACTTATCAAAAGGCGTCTGATCAATAGTGAGCGGGGTGTAATCCCGGGAGGCTTTGAACAACTCGTTCACCACTTCCTTGCGGGACATTGAGCTCTTAGCCTCAGCCTCCACAGGAAGTATTCCGAAGGCTGCCCTTCGATACAAATGATATATGTGCTTAATGTCCATATGTCTATTTGACTGAAAAAGATACGAAAGGTTTTTCTTCCGCTTAATTTTTTTGAAAATTGTTTGTGCCTTTCTAATGTATTTCTATCTTTGAACTCACAATGAATTATTCAAGAAATACAAACTGGTGGTGGATCAACTTACGTCAAATGTCGTGAGCTGAAGCACTATGCGTAAACATATACCAGAAGGCTTGTCAATCACGACAAGCCTTTTTTTATTATGAAATACAAACTGCAATCATACTCCAAAAAATTGCTTGCCGATACAATCACACCGGTATCGGTGTATTTGCGGCTTCGGGATCAATTTCCCAACAGCCTTTTGTTGGAAAGTAGCGATTATCATGCCAATGATAACAGTTTCAGTTATATCTGCTGTAATCCAATCGCTTCCATCCGAATACAGAACGAGGAAATCATTCAAAAATTCCCTGACGGCTCGCAGAAAAAAAGCACCATAGACGCACAAACAGATGTGTCCGGCACCATACATGATTTTGCCGGATCCTTTGAAACAGGTGATTCCAACGGATTCAAGTTTATTAACAATGGGCTATTTGGGTTTATGACCTATGATATGGTGCGCTATTTCGAGGATATTTCCCTCGAAAAGAAAGAAGATAACCTGCAACTACCCGATGCCTATTATGCTATCTATCAGAACATAATAGCCATTAATCACTTTAATAACGAAGCCTATTTGTTCGCGCATTGCTTCAATTCGGAAAACAACATTCCGCAGATTGAGCAATCGATCCGCGCCCGAAACTTTGCCGAGTATCCGTTTTCGCAGTCCGGAGATCTACGAACCAATCTGGATGATGATGCCTTCAAATCGCTGGTTAAAAAGTGCAAGCAGCATTGCAAGCGCGGCGATGTATTTCAAATAGTTCCCAGCAAACGGTTTGCGCAGGACTTTACCGGAGATGACTTTAATGTCTATCGTGCCCTTAGAAGTATCAACCCCTCACCTTACCTGTTCTACTTTGATTATGGTGATTTTAAAATATTCGGAAGTTCACCGGAAGCTCAACTCGTGGTAAAAGACCGTCAAGCCGAGATACATCCCATTGCCGGAACGTTTAAGCGTACAGGAAACGACCAACAAGATGCCGAGTTGGCCAAACAGCTGGCAGCTGATCCCAAAGAGAACAGCGAACATGTTATGTTGGTGGATCTGGCCCGGAATGACCTGAGCAGACACGGTAGTAATGTGACCGTAGAAACCTACCGGGAAGTCCAGTTCTTTTCACATGTCATTCATTTGGTTAGCAAGGTTACTGCCCAAAAGAACGACAACACTACCACGATGCAATTGGTAGCAGACACATTTCCGGCAGGAACTTTAAGCGGGGCTCCGAAGCACCGGGCCATGCAATTGTTGGAAACTTATGAAAACACCAGCAGGGAATTCTATGGAGGTGCTATTGGATTTATGGATTTTGAAGGTAATTTCAATCACGCCATCATCATCCGTTCTTTTGTTAGCCGGGACCATACGCTCCATTTTCAGGCAGGAGCAGGTATTGTTTCCGAAAGTAATGAAGAGAACGAGCTTCAAGAAGTATATAACAAACTGGGAGCGCTCACCCGAGCCCTGGAACTGGCAGAAAATATGTAGCTATGAATGTACTTGTAATAGATAATTATGACAGTTTTGTGTACAATCTTGTGCACTACCTCGAAGAGTTGGGTTGTACCGTTACCGTGGTTCGCAACGACCGGTTTGTGATGGAAATGGTGAGCGATTTCGATAAGATATTGCTCTCCCCCGGGCCCGGGATCCCCGATGAAGCCGGGCTTTTGAAAGAAGTCATCGCGAACTATGCTCCTGAAAAAAGCATCCTGGGAGTATGCCTTGGACAGCAGGCAATCGGTGAAGTATTTGGTGGTGTCATAGAAAATCTCGAGGAAGTCTACCACGGTGTCGCTACTACAGCGAAGATTACCGCAGAAGATGAAGTACTGTTTCAGGGACTACCCGGAGAGATTGAAATTGGACGCTATCACTCCTGGGTGGTATCACATAACAATTTTCCCGATGTGCTGGAGATCACATCCGTCGATGAAAATGGTCAGATAATGTCCCTACGGCACAAAGAGTATGATGTCCGCGGGGTTCAGTTTCATCCGGAAAGTGTCCTTACGCCTCATGGCAAGGCGATTATCAAAAATTGGATCGAGGGGTAATTGGCAGTTTAAATCAACGAAAAACGAATCGACAAACACACGAATAAGCACCAAAAGTGAAACAAATACTCAACAGACTTATAAATCACGAAGCCCTATCCCGGGAAGAGGCCAGGAACGTGCTTGTGTCCATTTCGGAAGGAAAATATAATCCCAGTCAAATAGCCGCTTTTCTCACCGTGTACATGATGCGAAGCGTTAAGCTCGAGGAACTGGAAGGCTTCCGGGACGCATTGCTCGAATTGTGCGTTCGCGTGCATATTGACGGATACAATACGATTGATCTTTGCGGAACAGGTGGTGACGGTAAAAATACCTTCAACATCTCAACGCTCGCTTCATTTGTAACTGCCGGGGCCGGCGTACATGTTACAAAACATGGGAACTATGGCGTGTCTTCCATTAGCGGAAGCAGTAATGTCCTGGAGGCCCTCGGTGTAGCTTTCAGCAATGACAACGACTATCTTAGAAAGTGTTTGGAAGAGGCAGGTATTTGTGTGCTTCATGCTCCTCTGTTTCATCCGGCCATGAAAAATGTAGCACCTATTAGGAGGGAGTTGGGCGTAAAAACTTTTTTCAATATGCTGGGGCCTATGGTAAATCCGGCCTTTCCGGCAAACCAACTAGTGGGGGTCTTCGATCTTGAGCTGGCCCGGATGTATGGATATCTCTACCAGCGTAGCAAACGAAACTATACCGTGCTGCACGCCCTGGACGGCTATGATGAGGTATCCCTTACGGGATCGGTTAAGGCTATATCAAATACCACCGAAACCGTCCTTAACCCGGAGGACTTTGGTTTTTCAAAAATATCGCAAGAGGAAATCTATGGTGGCGATACCGTTGCTGACTCCGCCAGAATATTCACGGAT
>CAZTLE010000094.1:0-15464 GCA_964614415.1 uncultured Aureitalea sp.
CGTTATGACCGCATTGAGATCCCCGTGGGCGAAACCGGGCCAATCACCAGCAGTGTCGCTCAACGGGTTCAGGTTTTGGATTTGGAGCCGGTAAGAGAGGAAGACCTGATTCCTGACGATGCTTCAGGACCTTCGATTGACGAGCGTAAAGCCTTGTTAAAGCAACGTGTCGATTGGATCCCTTTGTCGAGAATTTACAAGCTTACGTTTCCAAAGTTTGACAAGCCAACCGACCATGAAGACCTTCCTCCATCAGAGTACATTCCCGGTGCGCTGGTGTTCTTCGATGCGCATCCCGACAGGAAACGATGGCGTTCTTTTTATGTCCTCTGGCATCGATGGAAGACCAATAAGCGACTGGAGGTATACGTAACCCCGGGTGAAAAAGGAGAAGACCCACCAAGTGTTCAGGTGACTTCGGAGCGATCGGTACGGCTTTTCGTTGGAAAAAAATACACGTACGAGGGCGACGTAGGACCACTACCGAAGTTCTCAAAATCACCAACCATTCCGTATCACCTGGCATTGACTGCCCTGGACGGACGCGTACAAAGTGAGATATCGCGATGGACTACCATGGTCGCTGTGAACAGGAAACGCCCACCTGAGGTGCCATTACCCGAGGCTACTATTTTGGAAAAAGCCGGTTACTACGAAAAATGTAAGATCAAAGTCCGTTGGGGGCGCGTCACCGAACAACGGGTGTTGTTCAAACTTTACCGGGCGAATGACAGTGCCATTTATACACGGGACCTGGAACAGCGCCGCACCCGGCAGGGATACTATAAGGGAATGCGTCCTGAAGATGTATTCCGCGATGACATACACTTTACCGAATGGCTGGCAACACAATCCGGAGCTGTCCTGTCGGAGCTATTTCCTGAGAAAGACAGTCCGCAATGGAAACAGCAAACAACGGTTTGGCGGGCCTGGGCCGATCGCTTCTATCCGGCACTTACCAATCTCGAGTTGGAGGCAGTTGCTTCCCGCGCCGGAAATGAAAAGGCCTTTGCTTTGGTTCAGGCGAAACCGATAAAGGGTCTGTCGTATATAGATGAGGTGAATGGGGTGATCAGGAACCGGTATTACTACCGACTTCGGTTGCAAAACGAAGCCCTGGCCGAAAGCACGGTTTGGGGTCCCATTAGTGAACCCGTTATACCTCCGGTTGTTACAGCACCGAGACAACCGGTGTTTACGAAAATAGAAGCAGGAGATCGGCAAATTATTTTACACTGGGCTTTGAACCGGGAGCCGGATTTCAAAGAATATATACTATACCGGGCGGAAACGAAAGAAGAATTGAATGATCTGCGATGGTGGAGTACCGATCGGGACACGCGCATCGTGGATGTCATTCCGAATCCGCGCATAACTACTCTGGGCAATGGGGTTTCCCTACCCGGGGAATTTGCCATTTCAGAAATTGTAGGAGTGTATTTGCTAGACGAATTCGACGCGGAAGCCGATCCGCCTACCAATCAGCCGGGTGCTTTGAACTACTGGAATCCTGTGCCTGCCGATACGGCTATGACCACCAGTACGTTTACCCCGTCTCCCGATGGAACAGCACCACACCGAATTGACGACTTACGGCGAATTGCTAATGGAACATCGGTTGTTGTGGTTTACAGGGATGATACCGGAGAGGTTCAGGTCCTTCAATACCTGCATAGTCAGGTTCCCTATGTGGATGCCGGATTGCAGGGCTTACAGGAGTATTACTATAGGTTGGTAGGAGTGAATTCAAGCAATCGAAAATCGAAAGGATCTTTAGTGACCAGTTGCAGAACGATTGATGATTATGCCCCATCTCATCCCGAATGGTCGGATCCTGAATTGACTTCTGATGGTGTAACCCTTAACTGGTCGCCACTACCTGCGGGTCATTCTATAATTATTCAAAGATTAAATATTGACATTATACCATATAAATGGAATAATGTCAGTTCCTGGTTGCCTTCAGAAGTGTCAAGTTATCAGGACACGAATAGGCGTACAAATCAAGAGTATTCTTATAGACTTAAAGTCAAGGACGATAAGGGATTAACTAATAAAGAGTTTGTAGAACTCAAAGTATAGAAAGTATGTTTCACATGTTTGTTCATTCTCCTCCAACCGGGACACGCGTTTCGTCGATTTATCGGGAACAATATCCCTTTGGTCCATTTCAGGTTGGTGGAGTAGACCATGCTTCCAACAGCATTGACTTACAAGTAAGAGAAAGTGCTAATGCACGATATAGAAATCTAATTACCGTATGCAGAGGATCATTAAGGGTATTAGGGCCTTCAAGCAGTGAACATAGTACCTCATTGGTGATTGCTCTTACCCCTTTTATACACGAGCTTAGAGCGCTAAGGCACATATGCGGAACGCATCATTTAGAAACTCCAACCGTCTTCTTCTACAGCGGCGTTGATCAAGATTCATTGTTGAACTCATTACGAACAATGATTATGGAGTCTGAACAATTTGACGGAACAACTCCGAGTTGGGAAGCGCGTAGAGATCAATTTTTAGCAGGGCATCGATTGTTTGTGCCCGCTGGCACTGAGTTTGGAGAGATTAGCGATGTTTCTTTATCTGATGGATATCGAAAAATCAAGTTTTCAGTGGGTACCGAATCGATTGATTACAGAAATTTTGGAACCGGCAATGCGATTATTGGTAATTTTCTGGATCCGGTAACGCTCTTCCACACCTTAAACACCTCCGAAGTTTCTTCCGGGAACCCGGCTATAACAGGTACACAAGGAAGAAATTCTTGGTTAGAAGTCTCAACAAGAAGAATTTTGTTTACGTACCGCGATGAGTGGAATACAGCGATATCCGACGGTACTGAAGTTCGAAGGATAACGGATGGCACTGAGCACACTGATACGTTAAGGACTTATATGCATGGCACTATTGGAGTTTCTTCCGGTGACTCCTTTGAAATTAGCATTCGAAATAAGAAACTAACAAGGATAAGTGGGTCTCAAAAAGGAGTTGATACACTACGTTTGTCTTCGATCAGGGCACCGGCTCACATCATAATTGGAACAATAAATCCGTCAGATTGGTTTCATGAAACTCATCCAGGACTATCGCAAAGTCGATACGAGTTACCCCTCTATACGTCCTCAAATAGAGTCGTTACTTTAGTAGATGGCAGCGAGTATTATCCAAGCCTGTACCAGGATCTTTTAGACGTTACAGATGAAAGCCACAATATCTTAATTGCCGGTTGGTGGGTTGATCATACATTTCCGATCGTGCCGGCTCGACCGGATTCAACACTTGCTAATTTACTTACACGAGCCGATAGTCATGGGGCTACAATTCGAGGTTTAATATGGGATATGGGAGGATTTCGTGTTGCTATGCTACCGGGACCGGCGCAGTTATTGCCACATCCTAAGAATGATGCTGCGGTTGAATTTATAAATTCTTTGTCGAACGGCCAGGCTATACTAGACAGTAGAACACATCATTCTTCGAATGTTTTGGGTCCAACAATAGTAAGCCTGGTTGTGTCCGGAAGTATACCAGGAGCAAGTATTTATGGCCTCATAAGGGCTGCACATGTTGGCTCGCATCATTGGAAATATATTCTAATTACCAATTCTCGAGGTACCATTTGCTATCTGGGTGGAATGGATATTAATCCAAATCGGCTCGATACACATGATCACCATATCAGCGCATCTCGATATCACGATGTCCAGGTCAAAGTACAGGGACCTGCCGTGGTAGACCTAATGAAGAGCTTCATAGACAGATATAACGATCATCCATTGTCAACACGTCTATCTCTAACTCCAATTCCTACGATAGAGAACGACGCCCATGCTTTTGTTCAAACTTGCAGGACCATAGGTGCGGGAACACAGTTGTATGCGCCGAATGGGGATCGAACTATATGGGCCACATTACGGAAAGCGATTAGACGAGCCAGGAAATATATTTATATAGAAGATCAGTATCTGTACATGGAAGAATTGAGTATAGAGCTTGAAAGAGCACTTCACAATATTCAGCATTTGGTGCTGATAATCGATGGAAGTGTGGACGCCGGCACTGGAGCCTTTACAAATCGTGCCCGGTATCTCTTTCTTAATCGACTGAGAAGAGATCATGCCAGCAAGGTTCATACCTATACTCTGGCAAATCATGGCTCGACGTACAAAGTTCACACGAAACTTGCTATCGTGGACGATGTGTTTGCCACTGTTGGTTCGGCCAATATGGGAGTTAGGAGTATGACACATGACTCGGAAATAAACGTTGCTGTCGTAGATGGTGATATCAATAACGGAGCGAGGGAATATGCATTTCATCTGCGTGTGAAGCTGTGGGCGGAGCACTTGAGATTACATAACCGGACCTGGGAATATCTGGTTGCGAAACTTGGGAATGTTGACCGCGCAGTAGCTGTGTTGCAGCATGATTCCCGACAATCAGGAAGTCGTCTTCAGCCCTACGATTATAATCTGGAACAAGGGCCAGATTTCTTGACTGGATGGTTTACATATTATGAACCCGATGGTAGCACCCCTGCCTAACATAGAGTAATTGAAGTATGGAGCTTGATCAATTTTTAGTGCCGATTAGGGAATTACTTCCCGCCGAGAACATTCCGGGTGAACTCATGGATAATGAGACTTCTGATATTGGCGATATCATAAGTCGGGTTTTCTTTTCTAACTTCCACATTTTTTCCGTCGAGACCGGGATAGGATTTGAGTTGGTCCTGATAATTTCTGAGGAGCTGAAAATTGAAGTGCCTGGAATTAACGGTCTTGCGATTGTATTTGGTTCGGCAAGTGGTTCGGGAAGAACAAGTTTTCATATAGATTTTTTCTTAGGAGAAGATGCTTTTGAACTTACAATAGATCAAATTGAAATCGCACTTCGATTCCCGAGATCCTTCCTAAGACCGGCTCCCGTGGATGGTGTGTCCCCTGAAGGATTTACTCAAATCGGCATAACAGGGGGATTTTCCCTTAACGATAAGCTGGATTTCCAAATCACCGGATTCGACAGGGTCAATTTACCGCCAAGCCAAATCGGAGATACCGGATTGGTGATTTCAGCAGAGAATGTTCGGTTCTTTTTCAATAGAACCCAAAGTACCCCTGAACTTGTCGAAGCTGGTTTTGGAGAAGATTTTACCGGAGTTTATATTGGAAGAGCCTCCTTGAAACTTCCCGAAGGCTTCATCTTTGACGAGGATAATACCCCGGAACTTTTCCTGGAGCGATCCGCTATTGGGAATGGAGGATTCTCCGGTGTAATCGGAATTGATTGGGAAGAAGCTATTTCCCTTCATCTGTTTGATTTCCAACTTAAGCTTAAGAAGGTTCAGTTAGAGCTTAAGCAAAACTCTTTTAAGAACTCCGCTATCGAAGGCGCTCTTTTTATACCTTATTTTGACAAATGGATAGGGATAGGAATCAATATAGATGCCCAGGGAGATTTTGCCATAAAGCTAATGGCAGATACGACTCAAACGAATGAAGAAGGTGAAGGAAATAATAACCTTTTTGAAATTGAGCTACCCAACCTGCTTAAAATAACCGCCGAATATCTGAGTTTTGAATCCAAGGATGATATTTTTCTCATTTCGGGAGGAGGGAAAATGAAGGTCCTTATTGGCGATATGGATTGGCCAACCTTCGATATCGAAAAACTGTCCGTAGATTCTGAAGGTAATTTTGAATTTGATGGTGGTTGGGTAAATCTTCCAAGTGCGTTCACTTTGGATTTCAACGCTTTTAAAATTGGTATCAGTCAATTCGGTTTTGGAACAGAAGGGGAAGATCCGGATGAGCAGCGTCAATGGATTGGTTTGTCCGGTGAGTTATCGCTTGTAGAAGGCATGGACCTGAAGGCCTCTGTGGAGGGGTTGAAATTCAGTTGGTTACAAAAACCTAAGCCTGATGGCGATCGAGCACTCGAGGTAAGCCTCACAGGTGTTGCCGTAGAATTTGAAATTCCCAACACACTGTCCTTCGAAGGCTCCGTTTCCTATAAAAAATTCGATACGCCCGATCCGCAGACCGGACTTACCGGAGATCTGTTCAAAGGAAATATCAAACTCAATCTTATGGCAGTTCGCCTTCAGATCGAAGCCGAACTTATGATCGGGAAACTCAAAGACGCCGATGGCAATGAGTTTACCACCTTCTTCATCGTACTGGGAGCCGAGCTACCCGCCGGACTCCCCCTGGGCGCTACGGGAACCAGTCTGTACGGAGTGAAAGGACTCGCGGCCATTCATGCCGGACCAACCAAAACCGAAGAACAGAACTGGTACGAATGGTATCTGGCACCACCGGAACGCAATATCACCTCCATTCGCAAGTGGATGCCCATCTACGACAACTACGGTTTTGGAGCCGGAGTGACCATAGGAACCATGTTCGACGACGGATTTACCATCAATATGTCTGTAATGTTGGTCGTACTCATCCCCGGACCTGTGATCATCCTGGAAGGGAAAGCCAACCTGTTGAAACAGCGCAGTGATAATAAGGACGAAGAAGGAGCATTTTATCTGCTGGCCGTGTTGGACGGGCGCGCCGGTACCTTTATGCTGAATATTGATGTTCGGTATTCCCTGGAAGATGTGATTACCGTGGGTGCCGGGCTGGAAGCTTTCTTCGATTTCAACAGTTCGGAGAACTGGTATATCTACATTGGCCGTGATGAGCCCGAATCCAAACGTATACGGGCGGAGATATTATCACTGTTTAAGGCCAGTGCCTATTTCATGATCGATAGCAAAAGCCTGAAAACAGGTGCCAGCGTAGGCCTCGACATACGGGAAACGTATGGTCCCGTATCCTTTGCATTGGTCGCTAAGATCAGTTTTGACGCTGCCATTTTCTGGAAGCCCTTACAGCTGGAGGGATCCCTGGAAATGCACGCCGAGCTGGCTCTCAAGGTATTTGGTATTGGTCTGGAGCTGTTCATGTACATGTTACTGGGCGGAAAAGTTCCGGAACCATATCGCATTTATGGAGTGGCCGAGATAGGCATCAAGTTATTCTGGCCGTTGCCGGATCTGTCGCTCAAAGTAGAATTTGAATGGGTGCAACCCGGTAAAACAAAACCGGTGTGGCCATTGCTTAAAGAATGTTCTTTCATTCACCATAAAGGCAACGGTACAACCTGGCCCATGGTACTCGCCGGAGAGACCCCACCGGAATGGTCTGAGTTCCCGATCATACCCGTGGATTCCCGCCCGGTACTTACCTTTGCACGCCCCGTACACAACCTCAAGGGACGTGAAAGCAGAGGCGTTCGATTGCCTATACTCAAGTTGCTTCACGATGAGGTAGGAGGCAGGAAATTTGTATACAACATTCACGACGAGAAGATTGAATTGCAGGCGTATAAAGACGGCCGTTGGAACACTGTTAAAACAGGTATTAATACCGGAGAGTCCGACGAGTTCACGATCTCAGCCAAGAATATCATCAATATACAGGACAATGTAGAACCTAATGAACCTCAAATTCAACTATGGAGGCAGCATGTGGGTGACATCGATGATCAGTATCGAAGAGAAGATCACAACGATCGCCATCCGGCCTGTAACCCGAGAACCGCCCAACATTGGTTCATAGTGAACTGGAGGGGTGTTGATAATGGTGTTGTCTACGACTACGATTTCCATTACGCAGGACTTCACTTCGTGGCAGATCAATTCCCGAAAAGGCCTTCACCATGGGTTTCCGGACAAGAGCTTAATACGTCGAACTTCTCGCTTCATTTCCCGGAACCAGTGTACAATATTATCATTTCCCTGAGCGGGCAGGTTAAGCTGGCCGAAGGAATGGCATATTATCAGGGTTCAAAAGTTGGAGAACTGGTTCGTCGACATTCTGATATATACATTCACGGTGTAGAACAAATAGATAGCATCCGAATCTCTGGGGAGGGACTCATTTTGAGTGAAATCAAGTATATGACCCAAAAGAGCGTTGTGGACCAGGCGGCAAGGCGTAACAGTCGGAATGCCAACGAAACCGAACAAAATGTGAACGGCAAGCTCAATCTCGAGCCTTCTACCTATTATCGATTGTGCATTGAAACATCGGTAGATGTTGATGAAAACGCCGCTGAAGAGCACGCTATCGATTATGTATATTTCAGAACGGATGACGGCCCCGGCATACCTTCAGTACCTGAGGTGATAGGAGATGATGAAAACCAAACCGAGCTGTCTCACAAGGAAAAGGCAATAAATCTACTGTCGACCTATATTGAGAGGACCTTACCTGTTGATGGCGCCCGAAATCATTATTACGGATATGATGTTGGCGTTCAGTTCAATGAATCCTATGTCCGGGATATGTATGCCAACGGAATTCATATGCGTTTCCGGGACCGAAACGGGAAACTTGTCGATGATTCCGAAGGAGTATTAATGGACGGATTTTTACCGCTGTTACCGTATGGATTACTGGCCTGGCTACTGAATACTGAAGCGGGAGAATGCGAGCGAGGAGATCAACCCGAAACTCCGGCACCATATCTCAATTTCAGCACCAACAAACAGTTCCGACCCAACGCCCTGTATACCGCAGAGATGTTTACGGAGACCGAACTGGGCGAGCAGATGCTGCACACATTTCAGTTTACAACCTCTCGCTATGCAACTTTTGAAGAGCACATCCTGTCCGCCTATTCGGATGGTGTCATTCCCGCGATACAACTTCCACCGATCTCGATCCGTAAAGAAGCCGATGTTAGGCCTCTTACGACCTCAAACAGAGCCGTGATCACTCAGGAAAACAGGTTTGGCGGAACGGTAGGTGCTCTTAACAAGTTCCGGATCATGGGCACTCTGGAAACCGCTTTCGTAGAACGAACCCTACAGAACAAGCACACCTTCGAAGAGTTAGATGCGATGGCAAACAAGGCCTTTGCTGTGTTGGGGATGGAAGACAGACCGCTACCGCAAAATTTTGAGGTATTCCGGATTCCCGTTAAGAAAACGGATAAGTCCTTATTGCTGTTTGAGAGTCCTGAGCCCATTCAATGGGAGCGGATACGAATTAAGGCAAGTCAACGAGGACCCTCGCGCTGGCGTAAGATGTGCAATGTGGTTTGGAATGAAGATCAAACCCGTGGTTTCCTGTACCATAAAGAAGGACATTTGTTCCCCAAGGGGCAAATTGAATTTTCCTTTACGTTCGACGGAAAAGCAAATCCCGTTACGGGTGTGATACAGCAAGACGGAGCGATAGTTCGGGACCGCGTAAGGTTCAGGCTACAATAAGATTCCGTTGTTTTACAAAGTGAATCCCAACGCATTGTAAAGTTTGGCCGTAGCCAATAACGACTTTACACTTAGGTCATTTTCCTTGAGGCGCGCCTCGATCAATTTTTGCTCTCGTGAGTTTACAAGAAACAGAGAACTTTCTCCCAGTTCAAACTTGCGCTCCTCGGCCCGCACCAACTGCTGATAATTGGCAACAATGGAAATAATAAGTGATTGCTGAGTTTCCAGGGAGTTAATTTCCTGATTCGCTGATGTGATCTTATTTTGCAGGGACAAAGAGGCGTTGAGCCTGTCGAGATTTGCATCCTGTAGCTTTACATTTGCCAATCCCAGATCTCCACGCTCCTTTCGCATGAATAAAGGCATTCGAAAGGTAACACCACCCTTATACTCGGCAGTATTGAAGGAATTCAGATTGTCTGGATCCCCCGAAAGAAAGTTGTACTCCAGGGTCAATCGCGGTAGCAACTTGTTGCGTTTTAGCGACCGATCTACCTCCAACTCGTTTATTTTTGCCTGCAAGCTTCTTAGCTTGGGATGGTTTTCAACCAGAGTCTCCGGATCGCTTATTCCTTCCAGGGCCAGAGAAGCGGTTAGTATCTCCAATGGAGGAGGAAGGGGAATCACATTCTCCTGTATCTCCAGAGGAGTGTCATTGAGCCATAAAAAGTTGCTCGTTTTCAACTGGGTTTTAATGCGTTTTAAGCGGGCCGCCTCGAGATTCAGTTGCCTGTTTTGGAAGGTTATCTTGGCTTCCGTACTGTCAATGGCAGCTTTATCCCCGGCAGTAACACTCTGCTTTACGCCTTCAAATCGTATTAAAGCATTGTCCAGAAATTGATCGTATATCTGCTCTTCGTTATATGCCTGTAACCAGTCCAGGTAGGCTTTTGTAGCCTCGAATATGAGGTCGTTCAACAGTAAATCCCTGTCTGCCTGAGTACGCTCACGAAAGAATTTAGCCTTTCGTAAATTGGCCATACGCTCGTTGATCAGAAACCCGCGGGCAATATCCAGTGAGACCCCGGCACTGTACAATCCGCCATCCGGCACCGAAAGTTCCGGATTCAGGAATTCTCCGGAATTTTGCTCAAAATTCGCTTTGAATTCCAGACCGTACCAGGTGGGAATTTTGAATGTGGTGTTCAGCACATCCCAGTACTCGGTCCCCTTAAACTCTTTACGGTCATAGTCTACCTCGATCTTGGGATCGAAACCGCCACGTGCCCTGATGAGGGAAGCTTCCCCTTCCGTAAGGCGGAGGTTGGCTTGCTTCATCAACGGATGATAGGCCTTAACATAACCTATGAATTCCTCATAGGACAATGCATTCGGCGACATTTCGGCAGGGGTGTCCTGAGCCGAAATGTTCCATGAAAACAGCGCAAGCAGGAGCGCAATGATGGCAGAGGGAATGCGTATCATTTTTTCTTGGCATTGGTGGTTTTAACAGTGCTTTCGGGCTGATAATAGTTGGGAGGGAATCCATTGAGCCTTCGCCATACTTCATACCAGATTGGTACATCCTCCAGCAACGCAATTGTGTAAGCACCCGAGCCAACACGTACATTTTCAGGCCAGGGCTGCTCATCCTTATCGGGGGCGATCAGTATACGGAACTTTCCATTTTCGCTTATGAAAGTTTCAATAGCGACCACTTCACCGGCAAAGGTTCCATAGGACGCATTAGGCCATCCGCTAAAGAAGATGGCGGGCCAGCCGTCAAACTGTATGCGTACTTTTTCATTGAGGTGTATGAGTGGAAGGTCCAGTGGATCCACATAGGTCTCCACAGCGAGATCGTACTGAGACGGCATTATACTCACGAGCTGCTCTCCCTCTTTGAAGGTCTCCCCCAAACCGGCGCGCAGGGCTTTATTGATAAATCCGCTTTGAGGCGCCGTAACGTAATACATACTGCTCCGTATCTGGTAGTTAACCGTTTGATTTTCGAGTTTGGCCACCTCAGCCTCAGTTTCGAATTTAGATGAAGCAGCCGTTGCCTTGTCACTTTGGGCTTTAGCTATTTTATCGCTGTACTCGGCAGTAATCCTGCTTACTTCAACCCGTGCGTTGATAAGCTCGTTCCTCGTTGCGAGAAGCTTATTCTCCTGGGAAACCAGCTTGGCCTGCATTTCCTGCTGCTTTAAGCGCTTCTCTTCTACATCCGTCACCGCTTTAAGGCCTTCTCCCTGGAGTTGCAGGGTTCGCTGGTACTGCCGCTCTGCAATCTTGTAATTGGTACGCACGGCTTCGAGGTCGGTACTGTCCGAGATCACTTTGAGCCGTGCTTGCTGCACCTTATTTCTAGCTTGTTCCATTTTGAGAGAACGCTCCTGTTGGAGTGCTCCAATTTGATTTTCTAGCGCCGTGATCTTATCTGAATAGGACGCCACCGAACGCGTTTTGGCCTCACGCTGCTCTACGGTTCGGTCTACCAGATTGGGGTCCTGATATTCCGTTTTTATTTCTGAAATACGCAAGATAGTATCCCCTTTTCGCACTGAGTCTCCTTCACGCACATACCAGTGCTCGATTCTCCCGGGTATCTGCGATTGAATGGTTTGAGGCCGCTGATCCGGAGTGAGCGTGGTCACATAGCCGTTGCCCGTAACATTCTGTGTCCAGGGCAGGAAAAGAATGATCAGGGCGATGATCGAGAAGGTGATCAAAAAGCGGTTGAAATACTTGTAATGGTCCGGTCTGTTCGCCTTGGAAAAAGCGGAATAGTCGTCCAGTTTCACCTGCTTATTTACGTTATTGTGTGTTATATTGAGCATCTTCTTATTTGTCTGAAAGGGTTCTGTCTTTTAATACAACCGTTCTACCGCATTTGGTCTGCCACAGCGGATTTCTACTGGATACAATAAGCGTCCAGGGACGCTCGGGTGAAATGAGGTAATCTGTTATTCGCTGTACTTCTTCCGGATCAAAGTACTCTAAAGGATCTTTGAGCAGAAGTAGCTTAGGCTCGTTGATTATGGCCCGGGCAAGTACAATGCGCTTCGAAATAGTATGTGGTATTTGCTGCCCCTCGGGATACAACATTGTTTGCAATCCGTTGGTTTGCTCCTTGATAAAACTCATGAGGCCTACTGCCCGGATAACCTCCGTGAGGCGCTCTGGGGTAATTGTGGGGTCACCAAAGGTGATATTCTCGCGGATAGTTCCTTCAAAAGGTCGCTGCTCCGGAAGTACCTGACCCACAACTCCACGAAAGGCATTGGCGTGTATGCCCTCTATGGAATTGTCGTTTATGTAGAAGGTGCCGGACGTGGGCACGATAAGGCCCGAAAGTAATTTCAATAAGGTAGTCTTTCCCGAACCTGGACCACCCAGCAGTACTACACGCTCTCCGGGAGCAATCCGCGCCGTGATATCTCTTAGAATCGTTTTGCCTTCCGGGGTGGTATAATCTATACTGTTGAGTTCTATAGCGAGTTCCGAGGAATTGTCAAATGGGTTCAATCCCTCCTGGGCCTCCAGGTCCTTGTCGACTACCTGACCAATCTTTTCCAGAGAGGTTAGGATATCGTAAAAGGTCTCCAGTCCTGTAATGAGCTTTTCTACCGAACTCATTACCAAAAGTATGATGATCTCTGCGGCAACGAACTGTCCGATGTTCATTTGCTGATTGATTACCAGTAGTCCACCAATGATCAATAGCCCCGCAGTTACCAACACCTTGAAACCGATCATCTGAGAAAACTGGATTAGCAGTATCTTGAAATGACTCTCACGGGACTCTAGGTAGGAAGCTGTTAGTTCGTCATTGCGCTCCATGGCCAGGTTTGTTTTCCCGGATAGCTTGAAACTTATCAACGAACGCGCTATTTCCTGGATCCAATGCGCCACCTTATACTTGGCCTTGCTTTCCTCCAGACTGGTCTCCAATCCGCGGCGGGCTGTATATTTAAACACAAGGTAAATGAGCACAACCAGTAGTATCCCGTAAATGATAAAGAAGGGGTGGTAGAAAGAAAGTAGCAACAGTCCGAAAATGATCTGCAGCGCTGCCGCTGGAAAATCAATCAGTACTTTGGACAGCCCTTTCTGAACGGTTAATGTATCAAAAAAACGGTTTGCTAACTCCGGCGGGTAATAGCTGCGCAATTCGCTCATCTTAACCTTTGGGAATCGATAGGCGAATTCGAAGGAGCTGCGCATGAATATCTTCTGCTGAATGTTCTCCAGGATCCGTATTTGCATGAGCTGCAAACCTCCCTGAAAGCCGACTCCCAGTGTAACTAAAATTACGAGGACGATCCATGAGGTGCTAAGTTGGGCTCCCTGGATAAGGTTAATGATGGCCTGAACTCCCAGGGGTAGGGATAGGGCTACCAGACCTGCGAAGACAGCGTAAAAAATAATCTGCCGAATGTCTCTTCGGTCCAGTCGGAGGAGCCCCACAAATCGCTCCCAGGGTGTCAAGTTTCCGTTCTTCATAGCAAATTGGTTTATGAAATGGCTTTAAATACGAGGTCGGTATAAAAGCGAATGATATTGTTCTTTCCTTCTTCAAAATCGGTAAGCGAAGGAAGGTGTTTGGAGAAAAACCGCTGATGATGTGCTCCCTCTATCATTGTGGAAACAAGCATGTGCGGAAATTCGAAGTCCGGATTAATGGCCAGCACCATGTCACTAACGCGTTGAACAACCCTTTTATAGGTTTTGTAGAAACCCTGGGCGTTTTCGGCATCCACATCTTTGGTATGGTATGTCTTGCCGGACTCGGATATAATAATCTTTTGAAGCAATGCCTCATTTATAAAGGAAAAACTGGCGTCTTCTGTGATCTCCTGGGTAAGCAGCTCTATCGCAAGCTTTAATTTGCCTTCCGCATCCGGCATGCTGTGTGTCATGAATACGAGGCGATACTCCATCCAACTCCAGTACCAGTTAAGGAGATACACAAGGAGGGTGTGTTTACTGTCAAAGTAGCGGTAGATCGAACTTTCGTTAGACCCGATCTCGGCACCCAGCTTTTTAAAAGTGAATGCCTCGAATCCCAGCTCAACGATCATCTCAATACTTTTTGACACGATCTTACGACCCAGTTCTGTTGACTCCGGGTTCTTGATATACAAGTTGGGGTTAATCGTTAATTGAATGCCAAGCTTATCCATAGTTTGGTATTTTGCGACAACAAAAATAATAGTATTACTATCATATTATGAAAGTTTAACTATTTTTTATGATTGTTTTGCTTTTAACTATGGGAGCTTTTGTATTAGGCAGATGGATTTATTGTTCCACCCAGCTGAAGTATTTCTGCTGAATTTTGTGTCGCTCTGCTTCCAGGTAATTGATGAATGCATTAGCGACCGGAGATAGTTTCTTGCTCTTACGCCACACGAGATTCCATTGGGTATGCATGGGCAATCCCTTATATGGTATAATGGTAATTTTTTCCTGATCAACGGAGTTCTTGATCCCTATAAGAGGCATTATCGAGTAACCCAGGCCCGCAATAACGGCCTGTTTTAGGGCTTCGTTCGAAGTGAATTCGATCTTCTTGGCTACCGGAAAGTTCTTACCCTGAATAAAGGCTTCCATGGCATTACGAGTAGCCGAGCCGGATTCCCGGTATAGCAGAGGTTCTTCCTTGAAGATGGCCTCTTTTTTACCCGTTCGTTGTTTTACCCGTTCCGTACCACCTACCAAATAGAGGCTGTTCTTCAGTAGCGGAAGTGACTCCAGTGCAATGTGGTCCGGCAATACGGAAACCAGCGCAAAATCCACTTTGTTCTCTTCCAGATCCTGCACCACCTTTTGTTTGTTGGTCACGTCCATCGAAAAATCAATGCCGGTGTGCTCATTCACAAAACCGGACAGGTAATAGGGCATAACATATTTTCCGGTAGACACGACCGAAATAGACAGTTTCCCGGCCAACCGGCCTTCATAGGCCTGGATCTTGTATTCTATGGCCGCCACCTCATCGAGGATTTTTCGCGCGGCCGCAGCAATCTCTTCTCCAAAGGATGTGATGTAGAGTTTTCTGCCAATAACCTCGGTAAGCGGTAAGGGAAACTGCTCCTGAAATTTTTTCAGTTGTATGGACACGGCCGGTTGGGTGAGAAATAAGGATTCGGAAGCCCGCGTAATACTCTTTTTGTCAACGATTTCCAGAAAGACCTGGAGCTGGTGCAATGTATAATTCATAAACGATTATTATGATTCTAAT
>CAZTLE010000095.1:0-15300 GCA_964614415.1 uncultured Aureitalea sp.
CCGTGTTGTTTGTAGAAGTGCCGAGTGTATTATAGGTTCCATAATGAGCTCCTGTTCCACTGCCCGATAAGACACTCACCGTACCGTAATGAGTTCCGGAACCGCTGCCTGAAATCAAAGAATAATTTCCGTAGTGCATTCCGTTTCCGGTACCGGACAACAAATTATAGGTACCATAATGGGTATTGGTTGTAGCCGTATTTTGAATCGTATTTTGCGTCCCTACCTGCGTACCGGAACCACTACCGGTTAGTCGAATGCGCGCGCCAAACTGTGCTCCCGAGCCAGAAACTGCTACCTCCGTGTCGGTACCATATTGAGTTCCCGAACCGGAACCCGATAAGACGTTGTACGTTCCCGTATGAATCCCGCTACCGGAACCGCTTAATTGATTTCGTGTACCTGTTTGCGTTCCGTTGCCGCTGTTGGTAATTATATTATTGACGCCCCTTTGCTCACCGCCACCATTTCCGCCTAACGCATTTTGCGTTCCGTAGTGAGATCCACTTCCATTGCCGAAGATCTCTGATCGCAACCCGTAATGAAAACCGTTGCCGCTATTTGATATAGAGGCGAATACTGCCTGCTGAACTCCCGAACCACTGCCGGAAAGCAGGCTAAAAGAACCCGTATGGGCTCCGGATCCTGTTCCGGATAAAGAATTATAGACTCCATAATGTGTTCCATTGCCGGAATTTGAGATTGAGTTGCTAATGCCCCGATTCTCACCTGCGCCACTACCTGCGAGGATGTTCTCGACTCCATAGTTAAGCACAGTACTCGGAGATGTTATTTGATTACGCATTCCCCAAACCGTGGTCGTGGATGAACCCGAGATTTGGCTATCAAACCCATAGATGGTACCATTGCTTCCTGTAAACTGGAAATCATATCCGGTCTTGTCACCGGAACCCGAGTTTGTAATTAACGAATAACTCCCCGTTTGATCCGCGTTCCCCGTTCCCGAAAGTACCGATAAGTACCCTTCTGCATTAGAGAAGTTAGTAGAAGTGATATTAACTCTATGTCCTACCTGATTCCCTGTTCCCGTACCACTGATATTGGTATATGTTCCGTAGCGATCGGCATTAGAGGTACCTGAATACTGGTTATAAACCCCAAACTGAAGTGTGGCGCCCGTGTTCAACATATTCGTGTACATTCCGTACTGAGTCCCCGAACCGGCACCGGTTAAATTATTGAACACTCCATAATGAATGCCCGAACCGCTACTGGAGGCTTGATTATAGGTCCCATAATGTGTTCCTGAGCCACCGGTAATGGCATTATACGTTCCATAGCGAATCCCACTACCGGTTCCTTGCAATGCGTTTCGAACGCCGTAATGAGCGGCATTACCCGTGTTCGAAATCAGGTTACTAATCGCCAGGCGTTGTCCTGTTCCACTTCCGGAGAGTAGTGTTTCAATTCCTTCGGTCGTACCCGAACCGGAATTAGAATTTGTGATATACATCCCCCGGGACAGGGACGCGCTTGACCCTGTAATACCAAGATTAACGGATTGAGTTGCAGCGTCGGCTGCATCGGCTATATCAAGTTTGTAGTCGGCTGTGGTCTTCCCAATCGCCACATTCCCCTGGGTATACATATCATCATTGATATCGTTTGGAGCTGTGGTTGTTCCCTCTTCATAAAAATCATCATCACTTCCAGTACCAGTGGCTATGGCAACCCAGGCCGTGGAACCGTTGTCCCAATAGTAGAATCCCTGGGAGACACTCCCTCCTCCGGTAGCATATACCAGCATACCATCCTGTCCCGCTCCCGGGTCGGTTGCCGGGAACTCATCAATCTTGGGAACAAGAATACCGTCGTTGCTGGCTGGTGTCGCCTGATTGGACGATCGCACATCCAGTTGGGCATTGGGAGATGTTGTACCTACACCTACCTGTGCCTGAAGCATTGAAATTGCAAAGACAAAAAACAGAAATAAAAATGACCTCTTCATAGTATTCAATTTATACGCATGAAGCGGGTTGTATGGCTTACGGGGAAGATAAATATAGACCAAAAACCAACCGTCCGAAACGGGAAAAAGACCCTTTTTTATTAAAAATCGATGAGTGTCATTTATTTTGGACGAATAACTTCTTTAACTCCTGAATTTCAGACTTTAACGATGAAATTTCATCTTCGAGATCTCCGATTTTCTGTTGTTGCTCCTGAATGGATTTGACCAAAGGCACTACAAATTCAGCGTATCGAAGTCCGTAAAAGTCCGATCCATTTTTAGGAACGTCTACTCCACTGAACGTAAAACCCGATTCCCGGGCGGCCGATGCAACATCCTGGGCGATAAATCCTGTACGTCGCATCCTTCGAGCCATGGAGTCATCCGTAACCAAATCTGCATTTTGCGGAAATACCTTTTCATTGAGCGTATAGGTAACAGGCTTCAACTTCAGAATAAAAGGAAGCCCCTGGACATCCTCACGGATATCTTGCTTGACCCTTCGGTCTGAAACGTTGGTCCAGTTTTGATATCCCCCAATGGAAGTGACGGAATTGCTCCCGATGCGAACCTGATTACTTGCCGTGATCTGAGCAAAATAACCTACCGCAGTCGAGTTCACATAGGTGCCGGCATTGGCATTCGTGCTTCCTCCCAGAAATGTATTAGCCCTTCCGGTAGTGTTGGCCAGACCGGCATTTACCCCAATGGCTGTATTCAAATATCCTGAAGTGGTGCTGGTGGGTTGATTATTGTACAGCGCCCGATAGCCGATTCCCACATTCCAACTGCTGTAAGCCGTACCACCATTTGTGTAGGACTGACTGTACAGGGCCTGATATCCAATGGCCACATTGTTACTGCTTTCGGTATTGAATCGAAGCGACCAGAACCCAAGACCCACGTTATTTTCTCCTACCGTGGTGTTCTCAACAGCTCCTCCACCCACGGCTACGTTCAGGGAACCGGATGTAATATCAGTCAATGCGTAATGGCCTACCGCCGTATTCTGGTTACCGGTAGTGGACGCCAGCATACTGTTGAATCCAACGGAGGTATTTCCCGTGGCCGTTGAGGAGCCCGACACTCCCTGGATGGCTCTATGGCCGATGGCCACATTCTCGCTTCCGGTTGTGTTATAGCGCATCGCATTGAGTCCCATGGCCGTATTGTAATTTCCTGTGGTGTTAGCCCGCAAGGCGTAGGTACCGTCTGCTGTATTCCTAAAGCCGCTGGTATTATCTCTAAGGGCCTCCGTTCCTGTGGCCGTGTTCTCATAACCATCGGTATTTTGGAAAAGCGCTTCAAATCCCGTGGCCACATTGTCATTGCCCGTAGTGTTCTCGCGAAGCGCATCAACACCTACTGCCGTATTATAATTTCCGGTCGTATTTGAAGATAAAGCGACACCTCCTATGGCTGTATTTCGAAAACCCGTAGTATTTGCGTCAAGGGTGTAAACACCAAGGGCTGTATTATATATCCCGGTGTCGTTGGTGCGAAGTGAGTTGAATCCCACACCCGTATTATAGGAACCTGTGGTATTGTCGTCCAGTGCAAAGGCGCCAACGGCTGTGTTCCGGAAGCCCGTTGTATTCTCGAACATCGCATAGGCCCCTAATGCAGTATTGTATATCCCGTTGGTTGTGGCTGAGGGATTATTATTGTACATAGAGTATGATCCTAGCGCAGTATTATAGGAACCCCACGCGGCATCACCGTTGGCAAAGGCTTGATTAAACATGGATCGGAAGCCTATAGCCGTGGTATACACCGAATAAGAATCGTTGGCAAGCGCATATCGTCCAAGCGCCGCTGCTGCCTGTGCTCCTTCTCCGTACTCCATGGCTCCTACCCCAACGGCTGTATTTTGACTACCAACACCATCGGCACGCATGGCGCGGAAACCAACGGCCACATTAAGCCAGCTCGCTGTCCCGTTTTCCATGGCTTCAATACCAATGGCGGTATTGTATCCAGTTCCACTGTCGAGCATTCGCAGTGCCTGAAAGCCCACAGCCGTATTTCCAGGAACGTCGGGGTTGGACTCCAGCGCCTGGTATCCCACAGCTGTATTTTGTACAGCACTCGTCTCAGCATCCAGTCCCTGATATCCGAAGGAGGTGTTGGTTTCGGTCGCATCCATAAAGCCCGCCTTTTCGTCGTTGACGCGGAAATTCAATGGTTGACTATCACTTGTTCCAATATAATTGGCGCCGGTCGTTCCGGAATTCCCGGTTAAAGACCACATGTCTCCGGAGTTGCTGGAAGTAAACAACCTTTCCCAGTCCGTTCCATCAAAGTAATAGTAGCCAACGCCATTACCACCGGTAACGGAAGCATTGGTATTGTATATAAGCAGGCCGGTGGCCGCTGTGTTCACTCCATCCAACATGGTATCGGTCACGTCCGAAAGCGATACTTGTGGGATGAGAACTCCCTTGTCTGTAGCGGAGATATCCAGTACAGATGACGCATCAGGACTTACGGTTCCAATACCCACCTGTGCCTGGGCACAATAGCCCATAAGAATAACGGAAAAATACAGAATTGTCTTTTTCATGATCGAGGATTTAAGCAAAGCAGGTAAGTTCACTAGCAGTTCGAAGAACAAAATTAAAATACTAGCAACCAACAAGTTAAGGAAAAAGCCTCATTTTCACCGGGGAATAGAACTATAAATTTTGCATAGGTTTTTACAAAATCGTAACATTACGAGAACAAACGGAACCGTATGAAAGAAAAAGACAATCTTCCCGAAATTCAGATAGAAGATCAGAAAATCGTCGATAACCCCGAACTCAATATATGGGAAGCTTTGCTTCCCGTCGTTATTCTTGTGGGTATGCTCGCCTACAATGTGGCAGTATATGGTGATGATGCGTTGAGCGGATCTAACCAGTTTATTCTTTTATTGGGGGCCGCAGTAGCCGGGATTGTTGGATACTTTAACAAAGTAGGATACAAGCGTATGTTGGAAGAGGTTTCCGAAAACCTGAAATCCACGACAGGAGCTATACTTATTTTGCTCATGGTTGGAGCACTAGCCGGGACATGGCTAATTAGTGGAATCATTCCAACAATGATCTACTATGGGCTTCAACTGCTCAATCCTACCATTTTCCTTATGGCGTGTGTTATCATCTGTGCCATTATTTCAATAGCAACGGGAAGTAGTTGGACCACTTCGGCCACGGTTGGAATCGCGCTCATCGGTATCGCAAATGCGCTTGACATATCCCTTGGGATGACCGCCGGAGCTGTACTTTCCGGAGCGTATTTTGGTGATAAATTGTCACCACTAAGTGACACCACTAACCTGGCTCCGGCGATGGCAGGTACCGACCTGTTCACGCATATAAAGTACATGACATACACTACAGTACCGTCGATTATAATTACACTAATTGTTTTCATTATAATAGGGTTCACGTTAGAACCTTCCGGTAATGCTAATAACGAGTCCATATTAGAATCAATTAAGGCCTCATTTAAAATATCCCCTTGGTTATTCCTGGTACCGTTGGCGGTTATTTTTCTAATCATTAAGAAAACGTCTCCTCTAATTGCGTTGCTCATAGGCACCCTACTTGGAGGTCTTGCAGCTCTGATTTTTCAACCAAACATCGTGATGGCCGTGGGAGGTGGTAACACACTTGATTTTGAGACCGGCTACAAAGGCATAATGAATG
Source organism: uncultured Aureitalea sp. (assembly GCA_964614415.1). Lineage (GTDB taxonomy): Bacteria > Bacteroidota > Bacteroidia > Flavobacteriales > Flavobacteriaceae > CAZTLE01. The sequence continues at coordinate 5,665 of CAZTLE010000095.1, forward strand.
CTATTACGGTTAAAACTTCCGTGGCCACCGATAACCCGGAACTAAGCGATCTTTTCTCAGCAAAAGGAATGTACGGTATGTTAGGCACCATCTGGCTCATCATTTGCGCCATGGTATTTGGTGGAATAATGGACGCTATTGGTGCGCTTGCGACAATTAGCCGATCGTTGCTGAAACTATTCCACACAACATTCGGGTTGTTCGCAAGTACAGTTGCCAGTTGCCTGGCATTGAACGTTACTGCCAGTGACCAGTATCTGGCCATTGTTGTTCCCGGAAAAATGTACTCAAAGGCCTTTGCGGACAAGGGACTGGCACCGGAAAACCTCAGTAGGACGCTTGAGGATTCTGGTACGGTAACCTCTGTCCTGGTGCCCTGGAATACCTGTGGTGCCTATCAAAGTGGGGTTCTTGGAGTTCCGGTAGTTGATTATTTCTTCTATGCTATCTTCAACTGGATAAGTCCGTTTATGACCTTGCTTTTTGCCGCCTTCCGAATCAAAATACGGCAACTTTCAACGGCAAAGGTTGCGGCAGAGTAAAACTTACAGGTTGTCTTCGGGCAACCTTTTTTCTTTGGATTTTCCTAACAATAATCGATAGGATTCCGATTGTGGATTGCGTATTTTTACATTTCAATTCTTAAAACGCAAAAAATGGCTCATATCACTTTAGGGGGCAACCCCTGCGAAACCATCGGAGACCTGCCGGCAGTAGGAACCAAGGCACCCGGCTTTACACTTTCAACATCTGACCTCGGCAGTAAAAGCCTTACTGACTTTGCGGGTTCAAAAGTTGTGATGAATATCTTTCCAAGCATTGACACAGGTGTCTGTGCGGCTTCTACCCGGCGCTTCAACGAAGAGGCTTCTAAATTATCCAATACCAAAGTGCTTTGTATTTCACGGGACTTACCTTTTGCCCACGCTCGTTTTTGTGGTGCCGAAGGCATCGATAATGTAGAAATGTTGTCCGACTTCAAGGACGGTAGCTTTGGCAAAGAATATCAATTGGAGATTGCTAACGGAGGCTTTGCCGGGTTGCATTCTCGTGCCATCGTAGTTCTCGACGAAGCAGGCACAGTGGTCTACAACGAACAAGTACCGGAAATCGGTCAGGAACCCAATTACGAGGAGGCGTTAAAACATCTTTCCTAATGTGGAATTCCTACCTGGGCAAGCGTATCAAGAGCTTTTACTACGCCGGTAAGGGAGCCTTTCTCTTACTAAAGAACGAGCCCAGTATACAAGTACAATCGGTGATCGCCATAGTAGTGACGGTCGCCGGTTTTTATTTCAATATCTCCGCTACCGAGTGGATCTTTCAATGCCTGGCCATAGGTCTTGTGATGAGCATCGAAGGCTTAAACACCGCTATTGAAGAAACCGCCGATTTCATCCATCCCGATTTCAATGATAAAATAGGCCGCATTAAAGATTTGGCGGCAGGAGCCGTTTTTATAGCAGCCGTGGCTGCAGTGGTAGTTGCCTGTATTATTTACATTCCGAAGTTTTAGAAAATAACTCTGAACAGGAAATTGGGCGTAAAGCCAAGTGAGAACTTATCGATCACCTGTATGGGATCGTTTAAGTTGTTGTTTCCGATATACTCCCTGCTAAGTTGATTTTGCCGATCGTAGACGTTGCGAACTGAGATCCCAATCTTCCCTTTCAGATTGTCCTTTCTCGAAAAAAAGAAATCGTAGGTAGACGAGATATCCAGGCGATGGTACTCCGGCAGTCTTTCCGTATTGATGCCCTGAAAGATTACTCCACCATCGTCGAAAGGCATGATCGCCCGTGTAAAAGGCTTGCCGGTACGCCAGTACCACGCCATAGCCACCTGAAACTGCTTGCTTTTGTATGAAACGGTTGCAGTGACCGCGTGCTGGATATTGTTGCTCGCTGTGAAATTCCGATTATTATTAAAAGCCTCGAAGCGGTTTTGCACTGTGTTAAAAGAATAATTCAGCCAGGTACGAAACTTCCGCAGGTCCTTCTTAACATAGAAGTCGATCCCGTAGATGTCTTGTTCTCCAATTTGAAATTCACTGTTATCCGGATTCAGGAAACCTAATGATAAGGCCGTGATTCCGTCCACCTTTTTATAGTAATTGTCAATATCCACACTCCAACCCTTGTAGTCATAGATAAAACCGGCGGTCACCTGCCAACTGTTTATAATGGGAAAAGTCTCACCATCTGCCAGGCGCCAAAGCCGGTTTTCGAGGGACAGGTCACTCAACACGGTTTCGTCGATCTCTGAAATTATCTGATTCTTGATCTCCCCTGTTACCTGAGCCTTAGTGTTCCTGAACAGCTCACGGGTAAGTACCACACGAGGCTCAAAACGAACGGCTTCCAGTTCCTGATAGTAGTTCATACGCAGGCCGACACTATAATCAAACCATTTGAGATTGTTGGATGTATAATGTCCGAACACGGCATGGGTGGAAGCCACGGTCTGATCGCGGTCCAGCACGAAATCCAGTTCGCCGTCATCAAAGAAAGCATAGCTTACATCCTTTAGACCGTACTGATATCCCGCAGTAAGCTGATCGGAATTGGGTAAGGTCATGTCAATCTCGGACGTAAGCGCCGAATCGAAGATCACATTACGCTTCTGAAACTCACGGGCCTGCTCATCATTTTCCAGAGTAATGAATTGATAAAAGAACCGATACCTGGAAAAATAGGCCTGGGTTCGTTGTCGAATGCGGTCATTCCAGGTAGTTTCCCAGGTGAGGCCATAACTCTGATTGCGACTGTTCAGCACGTCATTGAAGGACTGAGGAGAATCCATGGGATCGCTCACATTGTCCAAATTATTATCGATGTAGAGCACGCTCAACGACAAGGTATTAATAGCGTCCGGCCTGTAGATCACCTTTGCGTTGAAATCCGTAAAGAAAAAGTCGTTGGTGGTATTTGTGGCATTCTCCAGTTTGGTGGTTTGAAATACCTTATCGGCCAAAGCATCAAAAGTGAAGGACTCGTATATTTCACTAAAACTACGGCGACCGGCTAGGTGTATGCTCAACTGATCTTCCACCAGGGGTATTTCGAGATAGGCATCGGCATTCAGGGCGTTTAGCCCAGCACCGGCTCGTATTCGTGAGGGGATCTCATTGGCCGATTCAATCTCAATTACGCTGGAGATCCGTTCTCCGAAGCGAGGATGCGTTCCCTTGTTATGAAAAGTCACGCTGCGGGTCACGTTGGGATTAAAGGGCGAGATCATACCAAAGAGATGTCCTTTGTGGTAGATATTCATACCGTCCCAGATAACGCGATTCTGATCGGACCGCCCTCCCCGTACAATAAGTCCGGTCGCGGTTTCATTGGGGCTCACAACACCCGGAAGTAGTTGCAAACTCTCCAGAATATCTGCCTCGGTAAGGCCCGGAAGAACATCGAGGCGCCTCGGCAGCACTTCATAGGTGCCATCTTTAAATCTTGAGATTCCACGACTTATGTAGCCGTTTACAACGACATTGTCCAACTTCTGAATCTCACGCAATACAGAAGGTTGAGTTCCAATACTTATGTATCGTTGGTTTAGAAATTGAAAGTTAAGATCGGTTTGGGATTCCAGTGCACTTAAGGCCTCATTCAATGTACGGGATCGTGACTCCATAGAAATACGTTGTCCCTCAACGTCATCGTCCTTGTAAGAGAATCGAACATCAAAAAGACTTTCCAATTCCTGCAGAACGGTGGTCACAGGAGCGTCGCTAAAAGACATAGAAAAACTAGCCTCTTCCTGGGAAAAGGCTAAGATTGGGGTCAAAAAAGATAAAACAACGAATATGTATTGTTTAATCATTCATGTGGGCTGAGCACGATCACATTCCCTTCCTTCTGCTCATAGCGCACCTTCATGGGGCTAAATACTGAGGCCAGGGCAACGTTCAAATCATCATGTCCAAAACTTCCGGTAAAGATCATGCTGGTATCAATGGTTTGGCTATCAAATGTAATATTGTATTGTTCTTCCAGTTCGGCTATAACATATTTCAGCGGAACACTTAGGAAGCTGCTTTCCCTTGTGATCCATGAAGGTTGAGTGGTAGGCACTTCCCAGTTCTCATCGTCATTTCCATTTATCTTGCGGAAGGCATCTCCCGCTGTTAAAACAGTCTCATTTCCCTGATAACTCACCCGAACACGGCCTTCAAAGCAAATTACTTCAAAAAAGTCGGAATTCGAATTCACATTGAACTGTGTTCCCAGCACTTGAACTGTCCCATTGGGAGTCTCCACTCGAAATGTATCACCTGTTTCCACACTGAAATAGGCTTCACCATCCAGATTTACCAGGCGGTCCTCGTCCCAGTTTGATTTGTTATAAGTGATCGAGGATTTCGCATTGAGAACGACTTGCGAATCGTCGGGTAATCGTAACTCAGATTGCTCTGCAATCGATGTGGTGACGGTGGTTGATCCATTTCCGATAACGCTAAACAGGCCAAAGAACAATATGGCCATAGCCGCCACGGAAGCCGCCCAACCCAGATAAAGCCTGCGTACTTTTGACTTCTTTCGGGTTTCCAGACGATGCTGCAGGCACGAGAAGGAGTCATCGACTGACCCTTCCAGGGACGCATATACATCGAGTCCGTCACGCAATTTCAATAAGGTTTCAAAGTCGGATTCTGAAACGCGTTCCCGCATTTCGGCATCGGTTAATTGACCTTCCATCCACTGCGCAACATGGAACTCTTTGTTTGTATGATCATCTAATTGGGCCATAAACTATTAGTTAGACAATTTGTTTTTTATTTACCCTACTATCTATTAGGTTTATTTGTTGATTTGTTTATCTGTTTATTCGTAAGTCGTCCTGATTCTTGTCTCATGGTTCATGGTTAATAGTTGCAGGTTGCAAGTTTGTAGCTTTGATTTAGAGGCTCTCAACACCCAAAATCCGAATAAATTCCAAGCTCAAAATCCACCCTTCGACAAGTTCAGGGTAAAAATTCCAAATAAAATTCCAAAACCCAGATAAAATTCAAAACTCAAAATTTAAAATTCAAAACTTAAAACTAAAAGCCTCACACCTTCCCGTACTTCGATACTTCTTCCTCCACCATAGTTCCGGAAGACACTCAGTACTCCCTTTTCCATCTTCGGTCACATATCTGAATACCTTCCAAAGGCAATCTCTCGTCTCTCTTCTCTAATCACCTCAATACTCAAAAATTCAAAACTCAAAATTCAACACTTAAAACTTAAAGCCTCAAACCTTACCAATCACCTCTTTCATGGTCATTAAGGCCAGATGCATTCGTTTTTCCACCGCTTTTACCGAAAGGTTCAGTTCTTCGGCTATTTCGCGATACTTCTTCTTTTCAATGCGGCTCATCAGGAAAACCTCTCGCTGACCCTCCGGAAGTGCTGCTATGGCGCCTTCGATCTTCTCGAGAAACTCCTGCTCCACCATTAGGAATTCCGGCGATTCGTTGGTAATCCTGTCCCCCAGCCCTTTCCTGTGTTTTTGAATCACTTTCTCACGCTTCTTGTAATTAAGGAACAAATTATTGGCTGTTGTGAACAGGTAGTTCTTCGCCTTGGAAGGATCCACATTGGCACAATGGTCCCATAACTTGATAAAAGCATCGTGCATAAGGTCTTCGGCCAATTCCATATTCCCGGTTTTGAAATACAGAAAACGCCTCAGTTCTTTGGCATGGGCCCGAAAGATAGATTCGTACGTATGTTGTTCGCAAATTTTGCCTGCAGAGCGGGACATAATACTCGGAATTCCTATAGTCAAAGCTATGTAAAAAATAAAATTGTTTTTCGGTAGGGTATTTCCCAGTCAGGTTGTCTAACTACAAGACAGCGGCTTTAAAACGTTCCGATTTCAAACTCTAAATCAGCCCAAATGAAAAAACTTAAATTATTCGTTTTCAGCTTACTATCCGCACTTGTTGTACTAAGTGCCTGTACCAACAGCGATTCGTTCGTGGAGGACCTGTCCGATCCCCAGGAAAGCGCTGCGCTTAGAGCGGCCATCGAACAATTGGAAACCCTGTACGACGATCAGGGAAATCCAATTTCGGATCAACAACCTACCGGAAATCTCATCTTCGATTTCTGTTTTGAGTTCGTATATCCCATTGAACTCATCTATAATAATGGAACTACGGTAACCATAAACGGTCTTCAGGACCTCATCGCGGTTATCATTAATCAAACTCCCGAATTATTTATAGTTGGCATCGAATATCCTTTTGATGTTATTGTTTGGAATCCGGCGTCCGACCAGCTTGAGGTAATCACTATTAACAATGAAGCCGAATTCCTGGACTTGTTGGAAAGCTGCAATTTTGGCGATTGCCAGTGCCCAAATATCGATGATCCCGTTTGTGTAGAGATCATTACCGGTAACGGAACAACAGAGATCATTACATTCCAAAATGCCTGCTTCGCGGAATGTGAAGGCTTTACGGAAGACGACTTTATAGAATGTCCGAACGATTGTGATTGTCCGGCCGTATTTGAGCCTGTATGTGTTATGAGTGCGGGAGCCATTCTGCAATTCGACAACTTCTGTCTGGCACAATGCGCAGGATTTGATCAGGGCGACCTAGTTGACTGTCCGAACGACTGTGGAATTTTCGATCTCGAGGTTGAAGTGGGTGAATGTAATAATGACGGAACCTACAATATCATTCTTAATTTTGAAGTACAGAATCCCGGCAATGATTTCTTCGATGTCTTTGCTTCCAACGGAAACATTCTGGGAACCTTCGCCATCGCCGAATTACCGGTGACCATAGAGAATTATCCACAGACCGGAGAGCCTGTAGACTTTGCCGTAGTATGTATCAACGATCAGCCGAACTGCTGTGCCGATGTGGAATGGCAAGCTCCTGATTGTAATTCAGGCGGAGACTGCGCCATCTCGAACCTTCAGGTTGAGGTGGGAGATTGCAACCCTGCCGCCAATGGAACTTATCCGCTTACGATCAACTTCGATGTGGAGAATCCGGGGAACGATTTCTTTGATGTCTTTGTGAGAAACGAGGAATATATTGGTACTTACCTCATCGCGGATCTTCCGGTCACCATAGAAGAGTTTGAGGTTAGCGGTCTGCCGTTCGATTTCGTGGAAGTATGTATCAATGATGTACAGAATTGTTGTGCTGAGACCGAGTGGGAATCACCGGCTTGCAACGCGGATTGTAATTGCCCGGCTACCTTCGACCCGGTTTGTGTTGAGGCAGGAAACACGATTATAACCTATCAGAACGAATGTTATGCTATTTGTGATGGTTGGACTCCCAATAACTTTGTGAATTGTCCCAGCGATTGCCTGGACTGTATGAATGAACCTTATGATCCGGTATGTGTCGAACTGAACGGTGCGATTATCACCTACTACAACGCTTGTTTGGCACTTTGTGATGGATTCACACCGAACGATTTTATTAATTGTAACTAAGTTAGGTTCGTTAGTTAAGTTAGTTTGTCTAAACTTGGAAAGAGGCCGCATAATGCGGTCTCTTTTTTTATGGCTATCCGTGATTCAAGTCTGCCCTGGTACTATAAAATTTTATCTGGCTTGTACCGTTTGATATTTGTACTTTTACCAACGCACAAACCAACCAAGGGCTAAGAGGAAGACTCGCACATCTAAAAAAAAGAAAAAAACGCGCAAAAAAATCCAATTTGCGTTTTCCCGACAACACAAGATACTTTTAGGTAGCTTTTTGGCTATTGTTGGGCTGGGCATGCTATTCTCCATAGGGTCTTATTTCTTCAGTTGGAAGGCCGATATGAGTGAGGTAGGCCTTTCCGGCCAGGACGCCGATACCGAAAACTGGTTGAGCGTCGTTGGGAATGGCATTGGTGATTTTATGGTGTTAAAAGGCTTTGGTATTTCGGCTTTGATACTGGCCTTTCTCACCTTATTGAGTGGTATATACTACTTCTTTGATTACGCTAAAAAGCAACTGCTCCGCTTTTGGTTCTGGGGCTTGCTGGTGATGATCTGGATATCTGTCTTTTTTGGATTCTTTACCGATCAAAGTTCGTTGCTAAGCGGTACCATTGGCTATGAGACCAACGACTGGCTACAGGCATATATAGGTTTTACCGGAACCGTTCTGTTATTGTTATTCTTACTCATCGTATATCTGGTAGTGCGTTTGAAGATGACTCCGGAAGGAGTGGCTTCAGCTATTGGCCGAACGAAGAAGGAAATCGCGGCTGACTTTGCTTCTGAAGAAGTGGTGCCAGAGGGCCAACCGGCAGAAACCATAGAAAACATTTCAGAAGAAATTACACCGGAGGTCAATACAGTTGATCTTTCAACCCCTACCGAAACGCCGCCTCCCATTAAAGAAGAGGATACCGAGCTGGAGGGTATCGTACTAAAAACCACCGACGAGCCCGAGGTCGCTATGGAAGTGGAACAAGCTAAGGAAGAAGAAACCGTCGACGATGTTAGCAAGAAGATCGTTGAGGATTTTGGTGAATTCGATCCTACACTTGAACTGAGCAACTACCGGTTCCCAACAATCGATCTGCTTAAAGACTATGAAGGAGGTGCCGGGATTACCATCAATCAGGAAGAACTGGAAGAGAATAAGAATCGCATTGTAAACACCCTGAGCAACTACAAGATCGGGATTGCAAATATTAAGGCCACTGTAGGGCCTACGGTCACGCTTTACGAGATCGTACCTGAAGCCGGAATTCGTATTTCCAAGATTAAGAACCTGGAAGACGATATCGCGCTCTCGCTTGCGGCTCTGGGCATTCGTATCATAGCTCCCATTCCCGGAAGGGGAACCATTGGTATAGAGGTACCAAATAAGAATCCGAGGATTGTATCCATGCGTTCCGTAATTGCTTCACCGAAGTTCCAAAAACCCGAAATGGAGCTGCCTTTGGCATTGGGTAAAACCATCAGCAATGAAACCTTTGTGGTCGATCTGGCCAAAATGCCGCACTTGCTTATGGCGGGAGCGACAGGACAAGGGAAATCGGTTGGACTCAATGCAATTCTCACCTCCCTGCTCTACAAAAAGCATCCGGCTGAGGTTAAATTCGTACTGGTCGATCCTAAAAAGGTTGAACTCACACTCTACAACAAGATTGAAAGGCATTATCTGGCTAAACTGCCGGATACGGAAGAAGCCATTATTACCGATACGACCAAGGTGATCAATACGCTAAATTCCATGTGTATTGAGATGGATGCGCGCTACGACCTACTTAAGGATGCCATGGTACGTAACATCAAAGAGTACAACGCAAAGTTTAAAGCGCGTAAGTTAAATCCACATGACGGACACCGATACCTTCCCTATATTGTCCTTGTTATCGATGAATTCGCCGATCTCATTATGACGGCCGGAAAGGAAGTGGAAACACCTATTGCTCGTCTGGCGCAGCTTGCCCGGGCCATTGGAATTCACCTGATCATTGCGACGCAACGACCATCGGTTAATGTGATCACCGGGATCATTAAGGCTAATTTCCCGGCCCGAATTGCCTTCCGGGTAACGAGCAAGATCGATTCTCGGACTATCCTGGACAGCGCCGGTGCCGATCAGCTCATCGGACGGGGAGATATGCTCTACACTCAGGGCAATGATCTCATACGCTTGCAGTGTGCTTTTGT
>CAZTLE010000096.1:0-15251 GCA_964614415.1 uncultured Aureitalea sp.
GGTTTAAGAAATAAAGCACTATGGCACACGATCATAAATTAGAGATATTCAGAGGTCTTTGGAAGTTCAAGTCGAACGTCCAAAAGATATGGGGTGTATTTGCCTTCCTTTCCGTTGTTACGATCATCGAAGTATGGCTGGGTATTGTTAAGCCGGAAGTTCTTACCGAGAATCGTTTCCTGGCGATGAAACTGCTCAACTGGATCTTCATCATCCTTACGCTCGTAAAGGCCTACTACATTACCTGGGACTTCATGCACATGCGTGATGAGAAATCATCCCTGCGTCGTTCTGTGGTTTGGACAGCGGTTTTCCTGATTGCCTACCTGGTACTGATCCTTTTGATCGAAGGTGATTATATCTACGAAGTATACAAGAACAACTACGTGAAGTTTAACTTCTAGAGAGTTGACAAAGAATAAATGAAAACCCTGTAGTACGTACTGCAGGGTTTTTTTTGTCCTGCAGCGATAAAAATTAACGGGTAAAGCCTTGTCGCATGCTCGACTGGACTGTATTTTTGCACAGAATATGAAGAAGTATCTGGTGCTTGGCGTATTGTTTATCCTTCCCATAACGGTGTACGTTTTTTTTGGGTCAGGTGTATATAATTTCAATACGCTGCCCGTGCTCACTTCGACCGTATCAACTCCCATTCATTTTAAAACGGCAGAAGGTGATTCGGTATTCTTTAAGAACAAGATATCCGTTCTTGGCTTTTTGGGAAAAGAGGTAGAGGCTAACAAAGCCTATGCATTCAATCTGGCGCACAAGATCTACAAGAAAAACCACCAGTTTCATGACTTTCAATTCTTGTTTCTGCTACCTGAAGGTGCTGAAGATCAGGCGCAGGCACTTACGACCGAATTGAATAGAATTGCAGATACCGGGAATTGGGTCTTTGCCTACGGAAGCATAGACGACCTGGAAACACTGTTCGCTTCTTTGGATACCGATTATGTGCTGGATGTAAACGGCTCTTCTCCCTATGTTTTCATCATTGATAAAGAAGGTGACCTGCGGGGCCGTAACGATGATGAGGATGTTGGAAAGTTGTATGGTTTTGATGCCCGGGATGTGGCCGAGATCACAAACAAAATGATGGATGACGTGGATGTGGTACTTGCCGAATATCGTCGTGCGCTTAAGAAGAACGATAAATACAAGGCCGAACGAAAGGACGACTTTCGAGATGAATACCTAAAGAACTAAGATGAAAAAAGTCAACTATTCATACATAGGCATTTCCTTTATCATTCTGCTCTTCGGAATATGGTCTGTGCCGAAGATTGTTGCCTACTTTGGAAAATCCAATGACCTCGTATATGTAGCCAATAAATCGGTACCGGCCTTCAGTTTTACCAATCAAAATGGAGAGACGGTGACGAACGATTCTTATGCGGGGAAGGTATATGTGGCCGAGTTCTTCTTCACTACCTGTCCGTCGATATGTCCCATCATGAACAGGAATATGGTAAAGGTTCAGAACGAATTTTACGGAAACCCGAATCTTGGGATTGCTTCGTTTACGATAGACCCGGCCTACGATACTCCGGAAGTATTAAATGATTATGCCGAGAGTTATCAGATCACCAATCCGAACTGGCATTTACTCACCGGTGATAAGGAAGACATCTATAAGCTGGCCAACGAAGGGTTTAATCTCTATGTGGCGGAAGCACCCAATGTAGATGGCGGATTTGAACATTCGGGGTTCTTCGCGCTTATTGATCAGGAAGGAAAGATACGGTCGCGACTTGATGAGAACGGGAATCCCATTATCTATTATGATGGCCTGGAAGCCGAAGGCATCCAAATGCTAATCGAAGACATTAAAAAACTGCTTAACTAATGAGTCAGGCTGATACTACCCGGAAGTACAATGTTTGGATCTGGATTCTGTCCATAGCGATTCCAGTGGTCGTGGCAGTGCTTTTCAACTACCGGATTGAAGGCGTGGAACGTCTTGGCTTTTTGCCTCCCATTTACGCCACAATCAATGCGATTACTGCCATTCTTCTGGTGACGGCGGTGGTTCAGATAAAGAAAGGGAACCGCAAAGCGCATGAGCGGATCATGAAAACCTGTATCATTCTGTCCGCACTCTTCCTTATGATGTATGTGGCCTATCACATGACGTCCGACGAAACCAAATACGGTGGTGAAGGGGTGCTGCGATATATTTACCTGTTCATTCTGCTCACGCATATCCTTCTGTCTATTGTAGTGATCCCTTTTGTGCTAGTCACCTATGTTCGGGCCATTACCGGACGATTTCCTGCCCATAAGAAAATAGCGAAGATCACTTTCCCGCTTTGGCTTTATGTGGCTGTTACCGGAGTGATTGTCTATATAATGATATCTCCCTACTATTGAAAACACGCATCTTCATACTAACACTGTTGCTCGTTTTTATGAGCTTACCGGCCGAAGCGCAATGCGCCATGTGTCGTGCCGTTCTGGAAAGCGAAGAAGGGGGTGAAGCAGCCAAGGGTGTGAACAACGGAATTATCTATCTGATGATCTTCCCGTACCTGCTTGTGGGAGCACTTGGATATGCCATTTACAGATCCCGTCAAAAAGCCCGCGAACAGGAGGCCTGAATCCCCGATTTCAAGTGTAACACTTTCTTTTTTTTGGAGTCTTATGAACAAGACTTTCACTAACCAATTCCCGTGAGTCTTAACATCAATTTCACAAATTCCTAATTAATATTGCGGAAATTTGTGTGATAATTTCGGAACATGATAGAAATAAAGGACTTACACAAATCGTATCACATGGGGAGTAACTCCCTGCACGTCCTGAAAGGTGTGAATTTTACCGTTGCCGAAGGCGAACTTGTGGCCATTATGGGTTCTTCCGGTTCGGGTAAATCCACGCTTCTCAACATACTTGGAATGTTGGATGAAGCCGATGAAGGGACCTACACGCTCGATGGAACAGTGATCGCGAATCTCAGTGAGAAGGTGGCTGCTCGCTATCGCAATAAATTTCTGGGTTTTATCTTTCAGTCCTTTAACCTTATCAATTATAAGAATGCCCTTGATAATGTGGCCATGCCATTGTACTATCAGGGTATTAAGCGAAATGTACGCATGGAAAAAGCCATGCATTACCTGGACAAAGTGGGATTGGCCGATTGGGCCGATCACCTGCCTAATGAGCTTTCAGGAGGTCAGAAACAACGGGTCGCTATCGCCAGAGCACTGGCCAGTGAGCCTAAGGTACTATTGGCTGATGAGCCTACAGGGGCCCTCGATTCCACTACTTCCTATGAAGTAATGGAGTTCATCCAGCAAATTAATGACGAAGGAAAGACCATCCTTATAGTAACTCACGAGGACGATATAGCCCATATGTGTAAGCGGATCGTAAATCTAAAAGATGGAGTGATCATCAACGATGCTAAGATTGATCAGGTTCGCGTAAAACAAGCAGCAAATGTTTAGTCTGGAACGTTGGTATGAGATTTTTGAAACCATAAGGAAGAACAAACTTCGAACCTTCCTTACAGGCCTCTCCGTGGCCTCCGGAATTTTTATTCTGGTGATTCTGCTTGCCGTGGGACAAGGCATGCAAAATGGAGTGGAAACTGCTTTTGAAGAAGACGCTGCCAATCGTATTAGCGTTTGGACAGGAGTAACCTCTGTCGAGTATAAGGGCATGAACCCAGGTCGGCGTATCCAAATGGACAATCGGGACTACGAAATGACGGAGGCCAAGAATATCGATCAACTGGAATACAAATCCGGAGTATACAGTATTTGGGGAGGCCTTACCTCTTACAAAGGAGAAACCGGAAGCTACCGCATCGAAGGTGTGAGAGGGGACTACCAGTTTTTGGAGAACGAAAGCCTCACGGCAGGTAGATATCTCAATGAAAGCGACCTTCAGTCTTATGAAAAAGTGGCTGTAATAGGCCAACGTGTTTATCAGGATCTTTTCAAAAAGGAGAATGCCATAGGCGAGTATATCGAGATCACGGGAATTAAGTTCAAGGTGATCGGAGTGTATACAGATCCGGGAGGAGAGCGTGAAGAAAACAGAATCTTTATACCTCTTACCACGGCACAACGAGTATATAACGCCGGAGACAAGCTAAGATCACTCGTATTTACACTGGAGAAACAAGATAAGTTCGAGGATGCGCTTGCGGCCTCAGAGGCCTTTACGGCTCAGTTGGAAAGCGATTTAAAGACGCGATATACGGTCGCACCGGAAGATACCCGTGCGGTGAATATCAATAACTCCCTTGAGAATGCGAAGCGTTTCTACGACCTTATGGACATGATTCGTTGGTTCTTCTGGGGTGTAGGTATTTGTACTATTATCGCCGGAGTGGTAGGGGTAAGTAATATCATGCTTATTGTTGTCAAGGAACGCACCAAGGAGATTGGGATTCGAAAGGCCATAGGAGCTCAACCGTTGTCAATTATTGGTATGATTCTTCATGAAGCCATTTTCGTAACTGCTATTGCGGGCTTTTTCGGACTCATATTTAGCCTTGTCCTTCTTGAAATAGTAGGGCCATTTATTGACATCGAGTACATTAAAAATCCTTCAGTAGATTTCGCAGTGGCCTTTACCACAGTAATCATACTTATTATTGCCGGAGCGTTTGCGGGCTTTATTCCCGCACGTCGTGCAGCTCGTATTAAACCCATTGTTGCCTTAAGAGATGAGTAAGATATTCAGTAGAGATAGTTGGACAGAGATTCTCGAGGCCCTAAGCTCAAATTGGTTTAGAACTGTGCTTACCGCTTTCGGGGTGATGTGGGGAATATTCATTCTGGTAATTCTTCTGGCGGCCGGTAAAGGATTGGAAAATGGTGTGAAACAAGGGTTCGATGGCATGGCTACCAACTCTATGTTCATGTGGACACAAACCGCCTCTAAACCCTATAAAGGACTTCCCAAAGGACGACGATACCGCTTCAAGATTGGTGATGTGGAAGCCATTAAGCAAAGTGTTCCTAATCTCAGATTTGTCTCTCCCAGAAACCAGTTGGGAGGATTCCGCGGTGCGAATAACGTGACCCGGGGATTAAATACAGGGGCATTCAATGTCTATGGAGATTATCCCGAGATTATTGAGCAGCAACCCATGGATATTACATCCGGACGTTTTATCAACTACTCGGATATCAATGATAAACGGAAAGTAGCCATTATTGGAGACGGAGTGCGACGCACCTTGTTTGAAGCAGATGAAGAACCGTTGGGTGATTACATCAAGATCAATGGAGTTAACTTCATGGTCATTGGCACGTATTCCAAGAAGTCGAACGGAGGAGGAGATGCAGAAGAAGGTCAAAAAGAGATATACGTCCCTTTCACCTCATTCTCTCAGGCATTCAACATGGGAGATCGCGTGGGATGGATGGCGATTACCGCTCAGGACGGATCTTCAATCACCAACCTTAAGGAACAGGTGTTTGATGTCATTAAAGCACGTCACTCTATTCATCCGGAAGATGACCGAGCCATAGGTAATTTTGACCTGTATCAGGAGTTCAGTAAGATTACAGGGCTTTTTACGGCACTTAATGCTGTTGCCTATTTCGTAGGTATTCTGGTATTACTCTCCGGAATCATCGGTATTAGCAATATCATGCTTATCGTGGTAAAGGAACGCACCAAGGAAATCGGAATTAGAAGAGCCCTTGGAGCCACACCATGGAGCATAAGAGCGCAGATATTATTGGAATCTATTTTCCTTACGATAATCTCAGGAATGGCTGGTATTGCTTTGTCTTCCGGGCTGTTGGCTGTAGTCGATAATATTATGGATGGTATGGACACAAGCGATATGATGTTTGCCAATCCATCGGTGAATATCGGGGTCGTTGTAAGTGCCCTTATCATTCTAATCGTATCCGGGCTTCTGGCGGGATTGATACCCGCTCAGACCGCAATAAAAGTAAAACCTGTAGACGCACTACGAACTGAATAAATACTAAGATCTAACCAGAAACGCAACACAATGAAAAAGAAGAGAGGTACTATCATTACACTAGTTTTAATTGTACTCGTGTTTATTATTTCCATGTATTGGTTGTACTCCAAGAATATTGAAGACCCTGTGGTCTACAAAACCGAACAACCTTCACGAACTACTATCGTTAAAAAAACAGTAGCTACGGGAAGTATTGTTCCCAAAGAAGAAGTACTTATAAAACCCAATATTTCCGGGATCATCGACGAGATCTTCGTTGAGGCCGGAGACATTATTGAAGCCGGTGAGCTCATCGCCAAAGTAAAAGTGGTTCCCAACGTCTCGGCACTTACCAGTGCCCGAAACGGGATCAATGCAGCACGAACTCAGGTTGAGACGGCCCGTCTTGACTTCGAGAACCAAAAGAGCATTTACTTGCGTCAGAAAGAACTTTTCGAAAAAGGAGTGATTTCTGCTAATGAGTTCGATCAGGCGCAGATCACATACAATGCGGCTCAGCAACGCTACCGTCAGGAACAGGTAGGTCTTACCGGAGCTGTTCAAAACTACGATATCATTAAAACGGGAACTACTGCCGGACTGGGTGCTGCGGCCAACACAGAGATTCGCGCTACGGTATCGGGAATGGTTCTGGATGTCCCTGTAAAAACCGGAAACCAGGTGATTGAAGCCAATAACTTCAATGACGGGACTACGATTGCCACCCTGGCCGATGTAAATAAGATGATCTTCGAAGGTAAAGTGGATGAAAGTGAAGTAGGTAAGATTTCCGAAAATCTTCCTTTAGAGATTACCGTGGGGGCTATTGAGAATAAAAAGTTCGACGCCGTGCTCGATTACATCGCTCCAAAGGGAGTTGATGAGAATGGTGCCATTCAGTTTGAGATCAAGGGAACCTTAAATCAAAAGGACACTACCTTCATTCGGGCGGGACTTAGTGCCAATGCCTCTATTATTTTGGCAAGAGCCGATAGCGTCATGTCTATCAAAGAAGCCCTTGTACAGTACGATCCCAAAACGCAACAGCCGTTTGTGGAGGTAGAGGTAGGAGAGCAAAAATTCGAGCGCAAAGACGTGGAGCTGGGCATCAGCGACGGTATCATGGTGGAAATAAAAGGAGGTATAGATGCCGAGTCCAAGATCAAGATTTGGAACCAGATTAAAGCTGCTCCTAACTTCAGTCGCCGATAAATTCCCATTTATATATCATTTTTTTGTAACACTTTTGTACAACAAAAGACATATTCAACAACTGTCAACAGTATGAAGAAGTTTGTATTACTCAGTATTGTTTTTTTCCTGGCCTTTCAAACCAGTGCTCAGAAGAAATGGACGCTTAAAGAGTGTGTGGAACACGCCCTTGAGAATAACATCTCGGTAAAGCAGTCCGAACTGGATATTGATCTGGCCGATATCGAAAAGAAGGATGCTATCGGAAACTATCTGCCTTCCCTTAACGGGTCGGCCTCAAACACCTGGAATACGGGTCTTACTCAGGACATTACGACCGGGATTCTTAGAACACAGACATCCCGGAACTCTTCATACAGTGTGACGGCAGGAGTGACTGTATTTAACGGTTTGCGAAACATGCGCACCTTGCAACGAGCCAAATTATCCCAACTATCCGCTCAGTACGGACTGGATAAAATGAAAGATGACATCTCGTTGTTCGTTGCCAATGCCTATTTGCAGGTACTTACAAACAAGGCCAATCTGGAGGTTATTAAATCACAAAACCAGGTTACCCTTGAGCAGGTAGAGCGTACACAAGAGCTGGTGGATGCCGGGGTTTTGCCGAGAGGTGATCTTTTGGAAATTCAGGCTACCGATGCCACGGAGAAGCAAAACATTGCGGTTAATGAGAACCAGGTGCAGATCTCGCTTATCAGTTTGGCGCAGTTACTACTCATTAAGGATTACGAGAACTTCGATATTGAAGACGAAGGATACGATATTATCGATGAAGGCATTTCATCCAAGGACATTGCGGAGATTATTGCCTCAGCTAAAGAGAACCGCCAGGAGGTTAGAATTGCAGAAACCAATTTGGAGTTAGCGCAAAAGGACCTTCAGATCTCTCGCTCAGCGTATTACCCAACACTTAATGCCTTCTTCAACTACAATACACGGGAAACCGATTTTCCCCGTATTACTCAAACCGTTGATCCCGATAACCCAACCCTCACTCAGGATATTGGTTTTGTGGAATCAACAGGGGAGACCGTAGTGGCGCTGGTACCCAATACAGTATTGCAAGAGTTGGCTCCGTTGCCGTTCTTCGATCAGTTGGCCCAGAATGACGGTATTTCCTACGGATTCCAGTTGAATGTCCCCATCTTTAATGGATTCGGTACACGAAACAATGTGAAGCGTAGTAAGGTAAATGTTATGCGGCAGGAGTTTCTATTGGAACAGGCCAAGCTGGATCTCGAATCAACAGTGTATCAGGCCTATGTAGATGCCAAAGGTTCTCTGAAGTCCTATGAAGCGGCTTTGGCAGCCCTCGAATCTCAAGAATTGGCATATCAGTATGCAAAAGATCGATACGATGTCGGGTTGACAAATGCCTTTGACTTTAGCCAGTCGAAGCTGCGCTACGATAATGCTAAAATAGAAGCAAACAGAACCAAATACGATTATATTTTCAGATTAAAGGTTTTAGAGTTATATTTTGGTATACCGGCAACTGAATTAAAGTTTTAATTATGTCACGAAAAAGACTCATATGGATAATTGGGATTGTTGTAGTCCTGTGTGTTGTCCTAATTGTAGTACGCAAGAACAAGGGTGATGGTGACGAGAGAGAAGTACAAATAACCAAAATAGAACCGATCGATATTGTCGAAACGGTTGCGGCAACCGGAAAGATACAACCGGAGGTGGAGGTAATGCTCTCTTCGGAAGTATCGGGAGAGATTATCGAATTGCCTATCAAAGAAGGGCAACAGGTAGAGAAAGGCGACCTTTTGGTCCGCATTAACCCTGATCTCATTCAGTCTGCACTTAACCAGTCGCAGGCAGGACTTCAAAATGTTCGTGCGATCCTGGCACAGTCTCAGGCAAGTTTACGAAACGCCGAGCTGAACTACGAGCGAAATAAATCACTCTTCGAGAAAGGTGTAATTTCCAAATCGACCTGGGATCAATCCGTGGCCGATTATGAAATGGCCAAGGCCAATGTAGAGGCGGCACGATATAATGTACAAAGCGCAGCTGCTAATGTTAAGCAGTCCAGAGACAACCTGTCGAGGACTTCCATATTCGCTCCTATGAGTGGAACTATTTCAAAACTCTCGGTTGAGTTGGGAGAGCGGGTTGTTGGAACTGCTCAAATGGCGGGTACCGAGATCGTTCGCGTAGCGGACCTTGCCAATATGGAAGTGGAAGTAGATGTGAATGAGAATGATATTGTGAAGGTGGCCCTTGGGGATTCCACCATAGTGGAGGTAGATGCCTATTTGAAGCGCGAATTCAAAGGAATAGTAACTGAAATTGCTAACTCTGCAGAGGCCACACTATCTGCAGATCAGGTAACCAACTTCAAGGTAAAAGTGCGTATCCTTCCTGAGTCTTATGCCGATCTCACCGAAGGGAAGCCGGATTACTATTCTCCGTTCCGTCCCGGAATGACGGCCACAGTGGACGTGATTACCGAGAAGAAGGAAAAGATCATTGGAGTACCTATTAGCGCCGTAGTTATAAAGACGGATACAACCGGAAAGAAGAAGTTTGGTGTGAAAAAGGACGAGGATGAAAAAGAATCTGACGAAAAGTTCGAATGTGTGTTCGTCAAAGATGGAGAAGAAGCCAAACTACGCGTGATCACTACGGGAATTCAGGATGACAGCAATATTGAGATCACTTCGGGTCTTGCTGAAAACGAAGAAGTAATAACCGGACCTTATAATACGGTGACCAAATTACTTGAATCCGGAGATAAGGTTAAGTCAGAAGACGGTGAGTCAGACGACGAAGATACAACAAGCGATAGCGAAGACTAACTCATGTCCACAATACTGTGCCTTGAAACGGCCACAACGAATTGTTCGGTAGCGCTTTCGGAAAACGGAAGCGTTATCGCGTTATTGGAGGATAGTAGCGGTGGTTATTCCCATGGTGAGAAGCTGCATGTATACATCGAACAGGTATGCAAGCAAGCGAATATTAGCTTTGATCAGTTGGATGCTATAGCCGTTAGCAAAGGACCGGGATCTTATACAGGTCTGCGCATCGGTGTTTCAGCAGCCAAAGGCCTCTGCTTTTCTTTGGACATTCCGCTAATTTCCATTCCCACGCTCGATTCCCTGGCGCATAAGATCAACCATTCAGGCGGGACGATTATTCCCATGTTGGATGCAAGGCGTATGGAGGTATATTCGGCAGTATACGATCAGGAGAAAGATCAGATACGTGATACGCGCGCCGAAGTATTGTCTGAAACCTCGTATGATGAATACCTGGAGAAAGGCCGGGTGTATTTCGTAGGTAATGGGGTTGAAAAGTTTCAGGCAATCTGTAGTCATCCCAATGCCTCCTTTGTGCCGGATGAACTACCCTCAGCGAATGAAATGGGGGCGTTGGCCGAAGCCAAATTCCAAAACAAAGCGTTTGAAGACGTCGCCTATTTTGAGCCTTTCTACCTAAAAGACTTCATCGTGGGGTCCAGGCCAAAGTCCTAATTCAAGAGCTCCAGAGCCCTGTCGACTTCCTGCACAGGCAATTTGCAGGCATTGTTAACACATACGTAGATAAACGTTTTCCCTTCAACATAACGACCTTCCAATAGCGGTCGTTTTCCGCCGGGAGCCGTACTTCCGGCAATAAGCTTGTTGGGAAGGTATTTGCCATTGAGTTCACGGATTTTTTCCCCGGCCTCGTCACCAACTACCACAATCTCGTAATACTTGTCCTGATGATTGGCCAGCAGATCCATCCAGTTGGAGAAAGCACCTGGATAGCGTTCCATTTCCTCCTGCACGTTTTTGAGCATTTGGGTAGCCGTTTTCAAGTAATCGGGTGCATCGAAATGATGGGATAGTACGAAGAGATTCTTAGCCATCATGGAATTGGAACCCGGGATCACTTCATCCCTGTACTGGAAACTACGGGTAACCAGTTTGCGGTCTTCACTGGAGGTGAAATAGAACATGCTTCGGTCCGCATCAAAGAAATGCGTGAACGTATAGTCTGCCATCGTTTTGGCCTTGTCGATCCATTGCGCGTCGAGGGTAATCTCATACAATGCAATAAAGGCATCAATTACGGCGGCGTAATCCTCCAGATATCCGTTGATCGTGCTTTTGCCATCCTTATAGCTGTGGAATAGGTTGCCGGATGGTTGAAGTTGATACTCCGAAATGAATTCCGCATTCTTCACGGCTGCTTCCAAATAAGCAGGCTCTCCAAAGACCTTATAGGCATCCACATAGCCTTTGAGCATCAATCCGTTCCAGGAGGTAAGGGTTTTGTCGTCCAATCGCGGCTTGGGGCGCTTATTGCGGTAGTCCAGAAGTAACTCTTTCCATTGCTTCTTTTTCTGCTGAAGGGCTTCTTCGGAGAGGTTGAATTCAGACTGAATTTCAGCATCGGTCTTGTTGCGAATCAGTACGTAGTGGTCATTCTCCCATTTTCCGAAGCTATTGATGTTATAGTAGGCCTCAAAAACAGGGAAATCGGTTCCCAGTTGTGATTCCAGTTCTTCTTTTGTGTAGATGTAGTAAGCACCTTCTTCCAATTCTCCTGAAGCTGTTTCACTATCCGCGTCCAAAGACGAATAGAACGCCCCCTGATCGTTGGTCATCTCTCGCGCAATATAATCGAGGGTCTCATACACCACTTCCTTATACAGGGGATTTCCGGTCACGGCATAGGCCTGACTGTACAAACTCACAAGTTGCCCGTTATCGTACAACATCTTTTCAAAGTGAGGAACATGCCAGCGTATGTCCACACTGTAACGCGCAAAACCGCCACCGATGTGGTCATACACACCGCCAAACGCCATTTTTTGAAGCGTGAGGTCTACTTGCTTCAGTAGCCTGGCGTCGCCTTCCTCAACCGCATGGCGCAGGAGATATTGATAGTTATTGGGCATCATGAATTTTGGAGCCCTTTGATATCCTCCGTCTATGGTATCGAAATTCTGACTCCAACGTGCGACCAGTGCTTCAGTAGGGTAGCTGGCAAAGTCAACATCGGATGTGTTCAGAGTGACGAGGTCCACACTTTTGATACCTTGCTCCAATCGGGAGGCAACCTCTTCCAGTGTTTGAGGGTCTTCTTCGTAGATGTCATAGACCCGCTCTATAGCGTCTATCCAATCGTCTTTTTTGAAATATGTGCCACCCCATACCGGACGCCCGTCGGGCAAAGTGATCACGTTCAGGGGCCAACCGGCACTTCCGGTCATCAAATGTACGGCGTTGATATAGATTTGATCTACATCGGGTCGTTCTTCTCTATCCACTTTTACCGAAATGAACCGGTCGTTCATAACGGCAGCTACGGTGGAATCCTCGAAACTTTCCCGTTCCATTACATGGCACCAATGACAAGCAGAGTATCCTATACTTACAATCATGAGTTTGCCACTGCTTCGGGCCTCTTCCAGGGTTTTGTCGTTCCAGGGCTTCCAGTTCACCGGATTGTGCGCATGTTGCAACAGGTAAGGACTGGTTTCATTGATTAGATCGTTGGTATAGGCATGTGTATCCACATCATCTTTTTTAGAAGAATTGCACGCGCAGAACACAACAACAGATAGAAAAAGTAACAGTAAGCGGTTCATAGGTGCAATAATAAGAAAACAAAAATACGCTTTTGCAAGGCAAGAGCGTATTTAACAGGTGTGTTTTAAGTCTTTATTTTACTTCAAAAGTGATTTTAACATTGACGCGAAATTCGGTGACATTATCTCCATCCACAATAGCGCTTTGATCCTGCAGGTATACAGATCGTATGTTCTTAACACTTTTAGCTGCTTGTTTCACAGCATTTCGGGTAGCATCTTCCCAACTTTCCTTTGAATTTGAAAGGACTTCAATGACTTTCAATACGGCCATAATACGTTGATTTTAGGGTTAAACAATAACCTTTAAGGTACGTAATTTATTTGAAAGAAAAGACGAGGGTTCTCTATGGCTAACCGTTTATGGCTTCTACATTCTGAACGCGCCCCTGAAGCATTTCGCGCAACATGGTTTCAATACCGTTCTTTAAAGTAACCGTGGAGGAGGGGCAACCACTACAAGCTCCTTGCAGCACAACACGCACTGTTTTGGTGTCCGGATTGAAGGATTCAAAAGCAATATGTCCACCATCTCCGGCAACAGCCGGTTTTACGTATTCATCGAGAATTGAAATGATTTCTTTGTCAAAATCACTCAATTTTTGATCATTTTCGGGCAAAATCGCTCCATTTTGATCGGTTTTTGCCTGAAATTGCTCATTTAGGACAGTTTCCCCCGATTCTAAGTAATTTCTTACAAATTCGCGAAGCTCCATGGTAATATCCTGCCATTCGGCCACATCGTACTTGGCAATAGACACATAATTGGCACTGAGGAATACTTCTTTAACAAACGGAAAACCGAAAAGTTCCTTAGCAAGGGGTGCTTGTGCCGCGTCGTCGATATTCTTGAATTCAAACATGCCTTCCACAAGGGGTTTGTTGGCTACAAACTTCATCACGGAAGGATTTGGAGTACTTTCGGCATATACGGTCACTGGGATTCGCTGGGGTTCCTTTTCTTCTGAAATCACCGCCTGGCCCGAATTCAGGTAGGTCGCGATAGATTCGGCCACCTCATTCTGAACCTCCTCCCAGGTAACGATATTATACTTTTCGATCGCCACAAAATCCCTGGAAATGTAGACGGTTTTTACGAAAGGAAGATAGAATAACTGCTGTGCAAGAGGACTGGGAGCAGCTTCTTCAATATTTCCAAACTCATAACTCCTCGATTCCGTTAAAAACGAGTCCGCAATAAACTTAACGATGTTTTCGTTGTTAGTAGGTTGAATACGTATGTTAAATTGAGACATAAATAGCAGTTTTTTTGCAAAATTATAAAACAAAACCGTAGTATTCAATATATTTGGCTACCTATACCTAATAACCTACATATGAAGAAACTACTACTCCCCCTGGTTTTGCTGGTTTCGTCATCCGCTATTTCCCAGATCATCATCGATGAAACGCTGACGACACAACAGCTGGTAGAAGATGTTCTTGTACAAAGTACCTGTGCCGAAGTTTCCAATTTTAGCCAGTCTACAGGTACCGACTTTGGAGATGTAAACGGAATTGGTTTTTTTGATGCCAATGGATCCGGTTTCCCGTTCGATTCAGGTGTGATACTTACTTCCGGAAATGTGGCCTCCGCACCCGGGCCCAATACAACATTATTGAGCGATGGTGGCATCGGCTGGCCGGGAGATGCCGATCTTGAAGCCAATACGACAGCGACAAACACCAACAACGCTTCCTGGATTCAGTTCGATTTTACCCCGCAGATCGCCGATATCAGTTTTAATTTTATCATGGCTTCGGAAGAGTACAATCAAAACTTCGAGTGTACTTTTTCGGATGCTTTTGCCTTTATATTGACAGATCAAATCACCGGTACGGTACAAAACCTGGCTGTTTTACCAGGGACTACCATCCCTATTGAGGTGACCAATATCCGCCCGGATGTTCCCGGTGGATGTGCCGCGGTAAATGAGATCTATTTTGACCAGTACAACTTTGCTCCTTTTAACCCTGCCGCCAACGCGCCCATTGATTACAATGGTCAGATCGTTACCCTGGCAGCTCAGGGAACTGTAACTCCCGGAAATCCATATACCATCAAGCTGGTGGTTGCCGATGAAACAGACACGGCCTTCGATATGGCAGTGTTCCTGGAAGCAGGGAGTTTTAATATTGGAGATATTGATTTGGGTCTGGACCTCACTGTGGCCAATGGAACTGCAGTCTGCCAGGGCGGAACACATACCATAGTCCCCGATATTACCATTCCTCCCGGTGGAGCGACACTTACATGGAATATCGAAACTCCATTGGGGTCTGGTAATTTTGTGCCGGTTGTTCCACAACCTGTACCACCCACATCTCTAACTGTGAGTACTCCTGGGAATTATCAACTTGTGGTCGATTTTAACGGAGTGTGTTCTACTTCCGGAGAAGTCCTGATCGAGTTTGCACCTCCACCCGTTGTCAACATGATGCCCGCTCCTTTGATTGTATGCGATTCGGGCGGCGATGGTATTTCGGAGTTTTTCCTGCACG
>CAZTLE010000097.1:0-9948 GCA_964614415.1 uncultured Aureitalea sp.
CATCGTCTTCCAGAAGATCGAGATAAATACTTGAGTATTCGGGGTATTCGCCGGGAATTGGCTTTTTAA
Source organism: uncultured Aureitalea sp. (assembly GCA_964614415.1). GTDB lineage: Bacteria > Bacteroidota > Bacteroidia > Flavobacteriales > Flavobacteriaceae > CAZTLE01. Next base: position 70 of record CAZTLE010000097.1, read on the forward strand.
TGGCGCGTGTCATAGTCTGTCGATTTACAATTCGGAGCAATAGTATGGATTCGCCGCGACCTTGCCAAATTTGTATAAAAAAAGAAGCCCGAAGGCCTCTTTGATACGATTTTCAGAATGAGATCTAGTTATATGACCTACTCATTTTCTTACCACCTTTTAATTTAGCGGCATAAGCTTCAACTGCGGCTTCTGCCCGTTCGATTTTAGCCATCTTCTGATCATACTCTTCTTGTGTCAATTTACCGGCCTTGAACTGTTCATTGGCTTTTTCGCGTGCTAATTGGATCTTTTCGCGGGCCTCCATTACTTTTTTCTCGCCGGATACGACGGCGCTCTCAAGATCTTTCTCTTTCTTTTCTTTATTCTGCTGTGCCAACTTAACGCGTTCCGCGCTCACTTCGCTGAGGGATATCCCGCTTCCTTCGTTTCCGTCTTTCTTGGCAATACCTCGGGTTGCTCCGTCTTTTTCAGCAGTAGGATCTGCATCTACCTTTCCATTTCCTGAAGAGCCCCCGTCATCACGGCCGCCGCCTTCTCTTCCGGAGTCATATCGATCATTTTTAGCATCATCGTCTTTGGGAGTTCCCGGACGAACCTTAGGTTTGTCCTGTCCTTCTACCATAGGCTTACCGTCATCGCGCATGGGCTTTATCTTGTCCTTCGCCTCTTCGGCCTTATCGGTCAGCTTTTCAACTTTTTTGTCTTCTTTGGTAATTACCTTATCCTGGGCTAGTACAGGCTGCATGGCGAACAACGCCAACAGTACAAATGCCACATAAAAAACTCGTCTTTTCATAATTACTGGTCTAATTCGTTTAATAATTCATCTACTTTTTTGGAAGATTCTTCCAGGTCCTGTTGCACACTGTCAATTTCAGCCGATACTGTTTCCAGTTGTTCGATCTCCTCTTTCATTTCGTTGGCCTGAGCATCCTCAGCCTTTGTGTCACGGCATCCCAGTAAAACCAGGGAGAACAGGGCCATGATCATACATAGTTGTTTCATAATAGGTTGTGTTATGTGTTAGCGCTATTGAATGTACACAATATACTGCGGTATCGCAAAACAAAAAGGATGCCAAACGGAACTTTCGACGAAGTGCAGTATTTTGAGCGTCAACTTCCTGTACTATCGATTTATGATATCATAATAACGATTCAGATCGCGTTTCTGGTGCTTCCGTATTAACAAGTATCCACAGATACCCGCGAGAAGAATGTTGATGATATAGGCGGCCAGTTGCAAGCCGGTATCATCTGTTTCTCCAAAGAAGTCGAACACAACATTAGACGCGGCATTGAAAAAAGCATGTAAGAGAATTGCGTAAGAGACACTGCCCGATGTCCGCAAATAAACATAGGTGAAGACCATACTCAAGGCAATTGTGTTGGTAAAGTAGAGTAGAACGGTCCATACGTTGACCTCGAGAAAGCTTGGTATGGCCGCTCCCGGGAATGTAAACGACGCCAGGTGCCAGACGCCCCAGGCCAATCCTACAAAGAGAGTACTTTTGAGCATAGAGTATCGTTCCATGAGTTTGGGAAGCATATAACCGCGCCAGCCCAGTTCTTCACCCATGGGTCCAAAGGGGAGTGCGAGAAGAAACCAAATATGAATGTTAGACAGTCCCAACGTCCATTGGATCGAAGTATTTCCATCAAAAAAGACAGCTGCTATCAAGTACGCTGCAATGTAGAGGAGTATAGGCGCCAGTACAATGAATAGGATAGTGGTCCATCGGGTTTTCACCTGGATCAGCTTTTTGAACAATGATCTCAACTTTTTGCGATCGGTTATCGCCTGTATGATAATTGCCGCAATGGTAGGGCCATAGGCCCCGATAAGTCCTATGAACGCCAGGGGAGGAATGGTTTCACTTCCTTTAATAAGCTGGTAACTGGGATAGAGAAAGGACCAGGAGATGATATAGTTGAGCACGAGAAATGCCCAAATAGGATACTGTCGTATAAGTCGAATCATGGTTGGCTTTATATAAAGAGAAAGCCATTCCAAAAACGTTACATAGAAGAGGTGAACCTATGCGGAAACAATAGTAATGCTTCTATTTGTAAAAAGCCGGTTCCTTCGAAATCATCAACACTTTGTCGAATACTGTATTCCATTGGTTGGCAATGGTGTTCCACCTAAATCGCTCCTGCACTGCAAATTGATAGCATTCCGCAGCTTTTGTAGCCCGCCATTCAGGATCTCTGTACAGCCGTTCCAGGTATTTGGTTAGGGCATTGGGGGCTATAAAATGATGTCTCCAATCGGACCATGTGAGTTCCCATGTTTTTTCCACGGGAAGCACAAGTCCCGCGTTTTCCCATATTTCGGCCGGTGCACCGTGACCGGGTACAATTTGTACCGCCGCGGTCGCGGCATGCTCGAAGGGGATGAGACCCCAACCTTCGGCAGAAGCGGTATTGATGCCTACATCACAGGCATTGAAGAGGAGGTTGAGTTGGGTGTCGGTTAGCGGTTCTGAATTAAGACCCATGGAATCACTGCTTAGCAGTTGGTTTCTGGCCTTCAGTTTTTCGATGATACGGATACTTTCATCATCAATCCCCTGTAGATCCTCGAGTTTGTGCAGATATAGTTTTACGTCGCCGGTTTTATCCCGGGCGAAGCCTTCAAACCCTTTTAAAGTAAGGTCAATACATTTTCGGGGGAAGATCTTATTGGCATTGAGAACGATGAATGCGTCCTGAAGCTCAGTAGCTTCCGGGAACAGTAACCTCCGGGCTTTATTTCTACGTTTCTTTATGTCTTGCGGATCGAAACTCAACCCGGTTTCCGCCCCGATAGGGTAGAAGGTCTCGACGTCCAGGCCATGTGGAATGACGCATAGGTCATTTTTCGAAGCGGCCTTGTTGTTCTTCTCAAGAATAGGGGTCATTTCATTCTTTGCATATTCCGTATATGTTACCAGTGCGTCCAGTTCCCAGGCATTTTCAAAGGCTTCAGGTTTTAAAATGGACCCTTCAACCGGACAATAGAATACTGTTTTTATATGGGGACGGGCCAACAATGCTTCGCGATGAAGGTTATAGAGCCAAAAATCATGATTCCAAAAGACAAGATGCGGTTGCACCTCGTCCAGAATTTCAGGCAAAGCCTGCGTTCCCAGCAGGTCGTCCTCATAGGGGTTGGTCCAGGTACTTTCAAAATCGATGGGTTCAGGATACGATGCATTTACCGAAAAGAAATGCAGTTCGTGCGTGTGGTGCAGATTGCTAAAAATATTCCGAAGCACCCTGTAGTAACCCAGGGAGGTATCTGCGATCCCAATAATTAAAATACGTGGTCTTGATCTCATAATTCTTTCCGAAGAAATAACAGTAAAGAATGGCCGCCCGAAATGTTCGAACGGCCACCAATTCCTGGATTATTTATAGAATGTTCCAAAAGTATATTCCCCTGATTGCAGGTCCTTTTCAAAAAGCAAATTCAGCTTTTCAACATGTTTCTGTTGTGGGAATACTTTGTAGACCTCTACAAATTCGGCACAGGTGTCCGGTAGCGAGTTGAATTGCCCAACAAATAGCACGTTGCACGGAGGGTCATAGCTACCGGTTGTACTGTGACACCACTTTAGCGTAAGCGGCCCCGCTCCTGCATCCACAAGAGCCTTCCTGAACGCCGGGGAAGGAGTACCTCCGTAATGCCCGTTGAAAGCCACCAGAATCATGTAATAATCAGATGAGCCCACATAGGCAGCTATGTCCGTCGCCATGGTGTCGAACATTTTTTGGGCATTATGGAATCCTGCTCCGCTGGTTCCGGCATATACGTAGCCTTTATTGTGGACAACGGCGTTGGGCGTTCGAATATCCTTCGTACCATCGAGTACGATCATTTGGAAACCACTTGGGTCCTGGAATTGATTGGACAGCGATAGTTTTTGTCCTGACAAGTAAACATTGGGTAATTGAGGCGGAACTCCCATGTGGCTGTGCAATGATTGTGTGGTTATTGACAGCTTAGGATATATGTTCTTATAATATTGATCCCAGGCTTGCTGTACCACATTGGATTTGGCACCGCACAACGCCCAGATTCCCTCCAGGGCGAATTCAATGATCGCCGGATCGGTAGCAATGGACTTTTGCCAGGCGCTAAAGGCCGAAACATCTGATGCGCCTGGATCTGCAAAATCGTCAGTTGCATCGATTTGCAGCGTTCCCCCCAGGGAAAAATCGCCTCCCATGACGACACTGGCTATTTCAGATTGCGCGGTGAACATTTTCCAATAGGAAGTGGTTTTTACCGAACCACTTATGGAACCGGATTTTATCAGTCCCTCAAAACTGGCCTTTACTGCCGTTTGGAACTCGCTGTCGGTAATGTTGGTCGACTTTGAAATGGCCGAATAGAAACGCATACTGCCACCCAATTTGATTTCCTTAATGAAATAGCCGCCCCAGGTGTCAAAGAACGCATAGAACTGCTTAATGTTCGTACTTGAAATTAGCGAGGGCAGATTCTTAAGGTCATTCAGAAAATTGTCTGAAAAATACTGGGTGTCAATGGTGTTTAGTTCAGCAATTCCCAGTTCCGAAAAGAAATTTTGCGAATAGAAAAAACTGTTTTGTAATTCCTTATTGGATTTTGAGAATAGGGCCTCTACTTGCCCCTTGAACAGTTTGTACTTTCCTTTGATCTTTGCCTCGGCCGCAAAGGAGCTATTGAACTCTTCCTCTGTAGTACCGCTATTTGCATTGATCCAGGTTTTCGGGTTTGACGTACCGGTGATATATTCCGGGATATCATACGTCACATTATTGATCGTCCATTGGATGGTATTAGCCTTGTTGGGATCGAAAATGGGTCGTTTTTGAAAACCGATCTCATAAGCCCCGAATACATCGAACCCCTGGCCTATGGAATAAACCTGACTCAGGCCGGTTGTGCTTAATTGAGGAGTAGTTTGCGTTTGGTTGTAATTTCTGGTGTGTTGCTTCTTCTTACGTTTGGCAACGAGGTCATTGGATTTTGACATGACAATACATTTAAGTTAAACAATATGCTTAACCTGAAGACAGGGGATAAGGGGATACCTAACTTCCCTGGAGCCAGAAAGTACTGCTGTGAAGTGAATTCAGAAACGAGGAGGTAATGTGCGAGGATGTTCGCGCTAATTAGCCTTCAAATATAAAGAGGTGTTTTGAAGATCGAACTACGTGAAAATACGTAAATCCTGTTGAGAGCATTTCAGATCAATACACTATTTGTCCGACCAAATTGCGAGTTCGTTCCCCACCGGATCAGTAAAATGAAAACGACGACCTCCCGGAAAGGAAAAGACAGGAACTGTGATTTTGGCACCGCATTCCTGTACCGTTTGTTCAATACTTTCCAGATTCTCGTGATACAGGACAACCAAAGCACCGTTGGTAACAGGGTCGTCCGACTTTTCGAAACCTCCGGCAATACCACTATTAGCAAAAGAGGTGTAGGCGTCGCCATAATCGGTAAACTCCCAGCCAAAGGCATTGTGATAAAAGGCTTTCACAGCTTCCAGATCGTTCGCTTTAAATTCGATGTAGTTTATATGGGTTGGCATTCTTATTTTCTATTGTTATTATTTATTGGGTATTGTAAAGGTAGGGGTTTTGTGTTGTTGATGGGTTAATTAGTTAATGGGTTATTGGGTTAATGGGTTATTAGGTTATTGAGTTGATTTGTTACCGACTACAAGTTACAGGTTACTGGTTTTAAATTTTGAGTTTTGAATTTTGAATTGGAATCAGTAGTGAGTAATGAGCATTGAGTATTGAGATCTATTTGGGATTTCACATTTGAATTTTGGAGCTTGCTACTGGTTACTGGGTTAATATGTTGCAGGTTACAGGTTACTGGTTTGAAGTTTTAAATTTTGAATTGGAATTAGTAGTGAGTAATGAGCATTGAGTATTGAGATTTATTTGGGATTTCACATTTGAATTTTGGAGCTTTTTACCGGTTACTGGGTTAATTTGTTGCAGGTTACAGGTTAATGGTTTGTGATTTGAGGTTTGTGATTTATTTGGAATTTTCAATTTGATTTTTGGAATTTGCGCAGTATTTGGAATTTGATTCCTGAATTCTGACTTTGGCATCAGGCTAGGAGGTGCCTGTAGCCATTGGTCTTTCCAGGGTTAGGGCGCCAATCTTTTCAATTCTATAAATAAGCTCAAGTAACTCCTCTTGAGAAATGGTTTTGCTTAGCTTTAATTTACGTGACAGACCTTCAAGCATGCCATAGCGCTCGAAAAATCCGCTCTTAATGCTTTCCAGGGTGGGGGAGTCAGAGGGGTTTCTCATTGCATGTTTCCACGCCATGAAAAATACACCTGAAGCTTTTGATGCGGCATCCGCTTTGGCTTCTATTCCGGGATCTACTAATTGAGCTATTGCTTTTACAGTGTCTTCTGCCGGCCCCCAATAGTATATCAACATGCTTTGAACTACTCTCCAGGCCACCGCGCTTCCCAAATGCGGAACTGCTACCCTCTTACTATCGTCTACCACCGTAAACTCATCTCCGGTTTGATGCGATTTGCCCGACGGACCCCGCGCTCCTATTATTACTATTCCGGGAAAGGAATCATGTAGTCCTCTCCCCAATTGGTTTACTACAGAGTCAGTTTCCGCCATGTCGGTTCCTTTTCCGGCATAACAGGAAGTGAAGATGATGGCTTTTATTGGATTTTTCAATCCCACTTTTTTATCGGTTAACCTCCGAATCATTTCCCGGGGTGGAATGTCCCCGGATTGACCCACGTTACCATGGGCGACAATATATAATACGTCCTCTGATCCCATTGCGCTGAAATCGGAGCTGTTAAATAGAGCTACGGGGCCTCCGGCTCGCTTAACGGCATAATCGATGGATGTAAGCTCAATAAAGTCCTGTGTGATTCTGTTCTTCGCTACGGCAACTTGTCTTTGAAGCGGCGACTCCGGTTGTACCGAAATGGCATTTCCTTTCTGCAGTTGTTTTTGCTGTATGACCACCTCGGACTTATTTTTTGCAAGTTGTGTTGCCTTAGCTCCCATCACATCTGCTTCTTTTTCAAGAGAGTCGTCGTCGTTAATTGCGACTTTTTTCTTCAGTTGTTTGGTGGGTTTAACACGGCCTTGCTTTTGTTGTACCACATGCCAGGCTTCATGAGGCAGGTGCTTTTCCTGTCCGGGGGCAATATGAATGTTAGTCCCCTGAGCATAGGCATGTGCGTTAAGTTGAGCCGGTTTTTCCGAATTATAATGCACTTTGACATCGTCCATGGAATGGCCGGAAAGGCTTTCCACGCCCGATTTCAGATTATCCGGCAAGCCTGTGTTATTCTCTTTTTTCTGAATAGGTGCCCCCTGATCGTTCGCCATTTGCTGCACGGCTCCCAAACGTGAAACGCCCTGACTGTCATTGGCAGCTGCCTGAATCTTCAATTGCGCAGTAGCCTCGGGTCTTTGGTCTTTAAACCCAATAGAGCCATCCTGTTGCTCTGAGATATTTTGACGGGCTTGAACAACATCATTGCTTTTTTGCGAATCCTGGTGCGCTTTCTCCATGGTCGGAGGATTTCCTTACGTGGAATTATCCAACCTTAAATCTATGGAGTGAATAAGAAGATGCCTATACGTAGATGTACGTAATTATTTGATATTTAGCAGGTATGGAAATTCAGACCTGGTAAGTTGCCCAGGAAAGTAGCTCCAAGCAGAAAAGGTCGGGAGCCGGCAATGCAGAATGCCTATCCCAACCTTATCGTGTTTATCTTGCCGATACTAGAAGTCCCGTATGGCTCGGTGACGGGTTAGATCGTATTTCCACAGCGGCCAGGAACCGCCTGTATTAAAGTCAAAGACCATGAATTGTCTGATGTTGGTTGTTGATTGTGTCGAACTGGAAAGAATGGAAGTGTCTATATCTCCCAGTCCCTGGCTATGCAGGTTCTGATATACCAGTTGCAGTTCATCTATTGAAGGCAAGTACCAATCGGTAAATCCATTGAAGACCAGATCATCGCAATTTTTCGCTGCCACATCTCCCAGGGCCTGAACCACCTCTGTACACTGAGATGGATTGTTATAGTAGTTGATTGCATCGTGGAAATCAAGGATTATCCGGGTGTTATTTGCTCCTTTGCCTACACCGCTTTCGGTTCCGGTTACGTTGCCGTTGGGACAACCCCATTGTGACTGGAATTCGGTCGATACCGGTGCAATCTCCATACCGTGCAATCCGTCGGCGTCAACGGCAAATACAATACCTCCGCCAGGTCCGGTATCACCAACGGCATAAGTTTGTAATTCGAGGGTTGTAAAGGAAACTTCTTCTCCGTACGAGGTACCCTCACTATTCGTGGCATAGGCTCTAAGGTAGTAGGTAGTGGTAGGAGCGAGGCCGGTAATATCGGCTACAAAAGATCCTAACCCAACGCCGTTGAAAGTTCGGGAATCGGATGTTGTAGGGCTGGGGTTGGTACTCCAAACCACACCGCGCTCGGTAATTTCGAAACCGCCATCATCGGTAATGGTACCTCCACTACTGGCTTCTCCGGAAGTTACGTTGGACACAGTAGCCGTAGAAAGAACTGCTGTCCCCATCATTGGTTCTTCGGTATCGTCGCTGGTGTTAGTACATGAACTGTTTACTAAGCTAAATGCCCCGATAAGGCTAAACAAAAGCAATGCTTTTTTCATCTTCATTATTGATTTTGGTGTTGAACAATTGTAGTATGTATCTATAGATTCTATTTCGTTTGTTTTCTTACCCCGACTAAAAATAACCACCGGAGGCTGAAGCCTTCAGTTAGTTGTTTGGTATAGAGAATTACAATCTGTCGATTGCAGTGGGAGGGTGGTGCGAATATAGACAAATAAATGAAATGGGACGTCTTTTATCTGGAAAGACAATAGGCGATCAGTGCTTCAATGTCGGATTCTTCCAGAGTCTGCCCCCAGGAGTTTTGATGATACTCAATACCTGCGAGTCCGAGCTCAGAACTTTCGGATTTCCTGGTGATCTCCGCACCGGGTAACGTAAGCCAATTGTGAAAAGTTATAGAATCAATATTGGCCAAGGCAGGACCCGTGGCCTTCTTGTACAACTTGTGGCAGGCAGCACAATTAGCATTGAACAGTTGTTTTCCCTCAATGGCGTCTCCTGTCAGGGCGGGACCCACGGTACCACAAAACAGTACTGGGACCGGAGTAGTGCAGGTAGTTGCGGACTCGTTTACCGAATTAGCCAAGAATCCCAGGGCGCTGGTTACAATAAAAAACAGGAAAACGACCAGAACAAATCTCTTTGTGAAGTGCCTAATTACCTCTGAGTTATTGGTTGCCATAGTGGCCGTTGTTTGGTCTATTAAAGATACGGGATTTGGGGTGAATTAGGAAGCGAAAGTGGCTTAATGTATGGGTTGTTGTTAGGTAATCTAGTTATTGAGTTACTGGGTTATTAAATTATTGAGTTATTTGGTTATTCGTACTATGAACTTGCCGTTTAACCACTATATGTCAAACCCCGGGTAGTAGTGCCAAATCAGGAAAAGGAGTAAAGCCAGGAGCAGTAACCTAACCAGATATCCTACCCAAAAATTTCGACGTGCATATTTTTTTGACCGCAATTCGTTCATAGGGGTTTGAGCCAGATTTGCCAGATAAAATACCATGGCTCCGAGCCATTGGGTACTTGTAACGGCTATATCATGTCCGGAGCTTATTTCAGGTTTACCATGAATGTTTCGGTTTTTCGACTTGCTTTCTTTTTCCACTTGCGATCTGAAATTATTTTGAACAAAATAGGCGGATGGTGAATTATTAGTCGTTTGAAACCGATTGTTTGTTACGCGCGCTATACGCGTACCTCCGGATCAGGAGGTT
>CAZTLE010000097.1:9958-14988 GCA_964614415.1 uncultured Aureitalea sp.
AAAACCATATATTTTCTATGCAAATTCTGGGAAAGTGATTTACTCTAGTTGAGTAACTCCGGAAACGTGGGAAAGCACGGCCTTCCATATTCCGTCACGCTTCACAAGTACATTACTTGACTGATAGATAGTTTCCTGTCCGTCATTAATGATATGGCCCGTTCCGGCGATAATGGCCGTACCATTTTCCAGAATTTCAAGTCGTTTGATCTCATACCTAAAGGAATCGTGATCCATGGGAGCGGCTTTGATTCGTTCCAGTTGCCTGACCTTATCCGACCATTCCCCGTCATTGGTGATCATTTGAAAATCATCCCCAAGGATTCTGTCCAACAGCACTGTATCCTGTTCTCTGTAGGCCTGAGGCCACTCCACTTCCTTTAAATAGCGCAGGGTTTCCAGTTCTTTTTCGGTGTTTAGCTCAGGCCCGTCATGCTCAGCGGTATGTTCCGTTTTGGAGTTGCAAGAAAGTAGTACAAAACCTGTTATTACCAATAATGCTATTCTTTTCATTTCGCTTTTTTTGGTTTAAAAAGTAGTGATATCCAGTAGGCAAGGAGTGAAGCGACAGCGACAATCCCAATGCCATAGCTATAACGCCAAAACCATTTCATAGCTGTCTGACCTCCCTGAAATGTTGCTTTTTCTGAAAAACTGAACGATAAGTTTCCGGCAAGCAAGTAGGAGATCGGAACCCATAAAATGGCCAGTATCAGGCTTATTTTAAGCAATACCGAAATAAATCGAACAACAGTCCCTGCAGGCTTTCGCAATGGCCGTACGCCCCAATAAATAGCCAGTGGCAGAGAGATCATTCCTGCCCAGGTAATAAATGTCCCCAAAGGAATTGTATTGCTATCGTTCAGTGAAATTGTTAGCACGGGAGAACCGGTCATCAATAGAACTAACGTAACTAAGGTCACAAGCAGCGAACCATAAAACCAAATTTGTCGTTTGTTCATATCAGGTTTAAAGCTCAAATTTAGAAAACTGATGTTAGAAGTGAGTTCCGATGGGATGGATTATGTACTTAGGATATGAGAAAACTTATCGGGACTTGATTTCTTGAATGTCCTTAAGGTTTCTCTCTGCATTTCGCAAGTTTGGATGATCCTCCCCAACAGTGGCTTTGTAAAGATCAATGGATTTCTCTAAAGAGGAAATCGCCTTGTCCCGGTCACCGCGATTGAAGTACATTATCGCTAAATTATTAAGAAGAGTTGCATGCTGAGGGTGTTGCTCTCCAAGGATGCTCATTGAAATATTTAAAGCTCTTTCTTGTAAACCAATACCCTCGTCAAATTGGCCCAGATTAATTGTTACATAAGCCAAATTAGAAAGTCTGGTTAAAATAATTGTGTGATTTTCGCCATAGTTGGACAAATCGATCTCAAGCGCCCGTTCCAGTAAATCCTTCGCGAGACTCAATTCTCCCAAACTGGAATAAACAAGACCCATATTGGAAAGATTGGTTGCTTCATTTGGATGGTTTTCACCCAGAGTATATCGATCAATCTCCCGAACTTTTTGAAATAATTCAAGGGCTTCTTCGTAGCGCTCCGTTTCCTGAAATACTGTCGCAAGATTGGACAGGTGACTCGAGTATACAGGATGATCACTACCGAAGACCTCTTGATCGATTTCCAAAGCCTTATTGATAAGTGATTCGGCATCACTATAATTTCCCATGGTTATACAAAGACTGCCCATGTTATTCAGGATAACCGACATTGAGGGCTGATCATCGAATCGTTCTGAAAGACGCAGTGCGGTCTCATATTCTCTAAAAGCTTCGTCGAAAAGCCCAAGATCTCTCTTCAAAATGCCAAGCGCATTGTACAAGTTTACAAGCTCTGGAGTTTCCCCACGATCCTTCGTTTCTTCAATAAGGTTGGTAATAAGAGTTATTGCTTCGTCATAATTGCCTGCAGTAACAAGCTCTTCAACCTTTTTAAGCTCTTCGCTAATATCCTTGCGGCTAGCAGACAAGGCTAAGGATTGTAACTGCTCAAGCCTGGAAAAACCATCACGCAGATCCAGATAAACAAAGACTTTTAATTCTTCAGGAATCAAGTCAGGGGTGCTGGAAGGAAGTAGTGCGGGAATTATCTTTTGATCCGTATCCCTCTCCTCAGCTATCGACAATATCAGTCCCAATTCGGCCTTCGTTGATGAGTTGAGGTCATAATCTTTGCCAATGAGCACTATATAGTTTCTTGAATCGCGTATTGCATCAGAGATCGAATCTCGCCAGGACTGCCCAACCAGAAGCTCCCAGGAGTCGAACCATACCCTCAGACCTAAGTTTGACAAGCGGTTGGCAATTTGCTTGGCATAATCGCTATCCGACCTGCTATAAGAAATGAATATGTCGTACTTATAGTTACTCATTCTTTCCTTTAATAAGGTGTTCTACAAGGATCATTTTTTGAATTTCAGATTTAACCGACATTTCAACAAGATGGCTTACCTCGTCCAACTCTCGTAATTTGCTCTCCAGCGCAGACCTTTCTATATCCTGGTTTGAAGAAATGAAACGTCTGCCAGGTTTTACCCCTTTGATGCCACAGCTTAATTCGTGAAATTTTCTTTTGTCATCAAGCCCTTTCCGAAAATCCACCCATGTCCGAAGTTCAAGAAAATCAGTGACAAAACTTTCATCAGATTCAGGCAATAGTACCGGTATAACACGAAAATCTTTATTGCCAGCCTGTATATTAAGTGCTTTCTTTATTTCTTCATCGAACCAACCTCTTGGTGTCTCTTTACCAATAAATACGGCACAGGTTTTTGCCATTTTCAACCCTTTACTCATTTCCTGTATAAAGGGTTCTCCAGGAACAAGAATCCATCGATCAAGCCATACTTCAAACTTGTGTTCATCCGCTAGCTTATCGGCAAAGTCCTGCACGACATCGGCATCGTCGTGAGAGTGACTTAGAAAAACATCATATGTCTTTGATTCTTTCTTACTCATTTAAAGGTAGGTCAGCAGATACTTGCAAAATTTACCTCAGAAAGTGATTTTGTCAGGCATCCTCACTTACAAATGATCGTTTAACGGGCTTTCAGGGACTTCCCTAAAGATAGTATATTTTGGTTATTCTCGCACTGCTAAAGTCTCCGGTCTTGTATTCTGAGTCATGGGTCTTCATACTTCCATCTTCCAACTCCCAGCTTTGATCCCCGGACTTCGATACATCAGACGACACTCTGAGAGTTTTGTCTGACACTTTCACAGTGAGTTTATCGAACTGTAGCCTACAGACTTCCATCTTCGCGGCTTCGGTCTCCCGGCTTCCAGCCCAGAATCAACCTCGTATCACCTTAAACTCTCTAAACCATCGAGCCAGACTTTCATCGTAATGATGGGCAGCAAAGCCGGAACCGTTGTAGAATCGAGCTACCGTTTGGAAGTCGGTCACGGTGGGATTCGATTTGCTCACAACTGCGCGCACGCTCGATCGTCGCATGAGGAAGCGTGCGATAGAGGCTATCTGTTTCTCCATTGGGAAAGTATACAGTTCTTTGGCAGAGGAAGCGCCAATGTTATTAGCGTTGAATCCCATAATCTGCCCAAGACCAAAACTCATGGACTGATAGCGAAGTTCCGAAAGCGGTGTATTGGGATTTTGTTTGGAAAGCTTGGTCAACCAATGTTGCTCAAACCGCGGACGCACCACACCGGCCGATTCCTGCCGTATGATGGCCAGTATCCATTCCGGAAGGATAGTCCTGTTGTCTTCTGCTTGTATAGTCGCGCAGGCCTGTTCCACGGCCGATCCATACCGCTCATTGATCTGGCGACAGTTGAGTAGTTGCCTGTTGTGCAAGGCGTTAAGCTGGAAAATGGCCTCGTCAAAATCGCCACAGCTTACCTCGTTGTTGGCAATGGCTTCTTTGGCCACTTCGAGCATTTTTGTCAGCGTGGCAACGGTAAGTTTCACATCTGGAATAATCGTAATACGCCTTTTGGCTGTTTGCCAGGTGCATTCATAGGTTAGGACGCTTTTGGTAATACCCGGGCTGGAAATACCATGATCGAATTCGAATTGTGCAAGTCCGCGGTTGGTGCCACGTCCAAAGTCACCATCTATGGCAAAGGCACCGGTAGACGAGGTGGAATATCCCAAAAAGATGAGTAATCGCTGAAAGGCCTGAATGGAGTTCTCTCCTGCCGAGCGGCGGTTGAGCGACAGATCACCTTGCTGCAATCTTTGGAGGTCTTCTTCCCAGTGAGGAACTGTATTGGGAGGATTTATGATCTGTTTGATTTGTGGATCCTGAAGTAGTGCAATCATGATTTCTGTGTTTTTATTACAAATTAAATAGTACTAGAGTGATGATAGTTTTTCTTTTATGTCCTTCATAAAATCGGGATTCCGGGAAACATCAGCGACGTTGATATGTGTATATATCTTCGGAACGCAATCGAGTGAGAAAGCAATGGGCATGATCTCCAGGAGATCTTCTACCGAGCGTTTATAGGCCAGGTCCATCTCATTTCTGCAGTGGTTCTTGCTGTAGTATTCGTCTGAAATGATGGGAATAAAGATCCGGGAGTCCACAATACTTCGCATGTATTTAGATGTAAAGGCTTCGCCTATGCCTATGCTTTTCACATCAAAGAAGATGGAAATCGGATCGCCGTTGGGTTTACGGTAGGCATTGAGTGGTTCATAGACATGTTTCTTCACCCAATCGCTGTTTCCTCTGGAATAACTTATGAATACGTCGTATTTCTCGCCACCTTCAACCACCCCGGTTGTCAGGAATTTGTAGGCAAAGCGCCAGGTGAGAAGGACTGCCACTAACATTCCGGCTATGGTTTGTCCAATGGGCACCACGGTATTGAACTGCAGTATTAGTTTATAATATATGAATAGCAAGAGCAGTCCACCTATGAATGACAGCACAGCTATAGTGAGAGGCTTGGTTTGTAGTTTTTTAATGTATTTAAAAAGTATAGCGAATAAAAGGGCAATAAAAAAGGAAAAACGAGTCTTGCAATGAATGATTTCATGATGGTA
>CAZTLE010000098.1:0-14897 GCA_964614415.1 uncultured Aureitalea sp.
AGTACCCCTGGTTCTATAGCCCCCTGTCTTCCAGTGGCAATGATCACCCTATTGTCACGAATATTGAAGCCGTAAAATTTGATTATACCAGCGCCATCGATACCCTGCCCAATGCGCTCGATAAGACCATTTTGTTAAGCAGTTCTCCACTCAGCAAGGTGGTAGGCGTGCCGGCAGAGATCGACATCAATAAGGAGATCAACGATAATCTAAAGATCGTGAACGAAGGACCGCGCCTGGGAGATTTTGCCGATGGGGAAACTCCGATGGCCGTATTGCTGGAAGGTTCGTTCCCTTCCGTATTTACCAATCGAGTGAAGCCTTTTAGCATTCCGGATGACAAAACGAGCAGTTCGCCCACGTCTATGATCGTGATCAGCGATGGTGATGTCATTCGAAATCAGTTTCAGGGAAATCGCCCCCTCGAGTTGGGCTTTGACAAATGGACCAACTCCCTTTACGGCAACAAGGAATTTCTTCTGAACGCAGTGAACTACTTACTGGACGATAGCGGACTTATAAACATTCGCACCAAGGAAATTGCGGTTCCCTTCCTCGATCCGCAAAAAGCTGCCGCCCAAAGAACTCAATGGCAAATGGTTAATCTGTTGCTACCATTGGCCTTGCTGGCGTTGTTCGGTTTTGTTTTTACCATAGTGCGGAAGCGAAAATATACCCGCTAGTTGTTAATAAGTTTCGCCCTTTGCCAGGAGTTAAGCATCGCATTTAAAATATATTTGTAGATGGGCCATTATGCGTGTAATTTTGGCTTAAATCACATAGTAGCGCACTAAAAAATTCAGATTTCAATGAAGTTCATCGTTTCGAGTTCTTATTTACTTAAACAATTACAGGTTTTGGGGGGGATTATCAATTCGAACAACACGCTTCCCATTCTAGATAACTTCCTGTTTCAACTTGACGGAAACTCCCTTACGGTGGCGGCTTCCGATCTTGAAACTACCATCTCATCTAACCTTGAAGTGGATAGCAGCGAAAAGGGAAATGTATGTATTCCTGCGCGTCTGCTGTTGGATACCCTAAAGACCTTTCCGGAGCAACCTCTTACCTTCACGGTAGAAGACAACAATACGGTAGAGATAAGTTCCAATCACGGTAAATATGCACTGGCCTACGCGGCAGGAGACGAATTTCCTACTCCCGTTGCTTTACAGGATCCGAGTGCTACCGAAATTCAGGGTGATATCCTTGCTAACGCTATTAGCAAAACGATTTTCGCGACCGGAAATGACGATCTGCGGCCCGTAATGAGCGGAGTGTTCTTTCAGTTTTCAAAGGAAGATCTGACGTTTGTGGCTACCGATGCACACAAATTGGTTAAGTATAGCAGAGGTGATGTAAGTGCTTCGGAAGCAGCTGAATTCATCATGCCCAAGAAGCCGCTGAATCTTCTGAAAAGTATCCTCGCAGGAAGCGAAGAGAACGTGACCATTGAGTATAACGAGTCCAATGCGAAGTTTACCTTCGACAATACCGAAATGGTGTGCCGACTCATTGACGGTAAGTATCCCAACTACGAGGCGGTGATTCCGAAGGAGAACCCGAACAAACTTACCATCGACAGAAATCAATTCCTGAATTCTGTTCGTCGGGTATCCATTTTCTCCAATAAAACCACACATCAAATACGATTGAAGATCGCAGGTGCAGAACTTAATGTGTCTGCCGAAGATATCGACTACAGCAACAAGGCCGAGGAACGTCTCACCTGTGATTATCAAGGCGATGATATGCAAATTGGTTTCAACTCCAGATTCCTAACTGAAATGCTGGGGAACCTGACTAGTGATGATGTCTCTCTGGAAATGTCACTTCCAAATCGTGCCGGTATCCTTACCCCTATTGACGGTTTGGACGAGGGCGAATCGGTCACCATGCTGGTAATGCCGGTGATGTTGAATAATTAGTACTGGGTACTTAGTATTGAGTAGTGAGATATGAGGTGTGAGGTGAGGGACTCGAAAATATTATAAAACAAAAAATCCGCCGTTTGGCGGATTCTTTATTTATGATATAAACCGTATCGTCATAAAATAACTTGGCGGTTCATTGTTGTTTGCGCGTATCGCATTCACAATAGGTAGAATGAAACCTACAATTCCAATGGCAATCATGACCAGGATTCCCAATCCGAAGAGGAAGATTCCCGGGATCGACAATATAAAGAGCAGGATCAGTGTAAGCTGAAAATTAACAATCGCTTTACCGTGTTCATTCATATTCAAAACTCTGTCGCGAGTTGCCAACCATATAACCAAAGGAACGAGAAGCCCTCCAAAACCGGTTACATAGTACAGCAACTGGGATAAATGGGTCAATACGAGCAATGTTTTATCCTCTCGCATCGCAGTTGACGTTCTTTCATTGATTACTTCCATAGCTGTTTCTTGTTTTAGTGGTTGTACTTTATCTGTAGTGAATTTCATCGAAATGTTACACTCACAGTCCGGCCGGACCGAATAATGTCACTTCGGCTGCGCTCAGCGCAACAATATTCCTATTTTTGCAGCGTGATGCATAAGGATACCATAATCGCTTTAGCAACTCCGGCCGGAGCCGGAGCTATCGCTGTTATCCGGCTATCCGGAGAGCGGGCTATCGAGATAGCCAGTGGTGTCTTCAGCTCTGTTTCCGGAAAAGTACTTGCCGATCAATCAACCCATACCGTACATCTGGGTCATATAGTGGACGACAATAAAGTGATTGATGAAGTGCTCGCTACGGTATTTAAAAATCCCAACTCCTATACCGGCGAAGATGTTGTTGAGATCTCCTGTCACGGAAGCACATACATTCAGCAGGAGATTATTCAGTTGGCGCTTCGGAACGGATGCCGAATGGCAACCCCGGGAGAGTTTACATTGCGTGCGTTTCTAAACGGCAAAATGGATCTGAGTCAGGCAGAAGCTGTGGCGGATCTTATTGCCAGCGACAGTGCGGCGTCTCATCAGTTAGCCATTCAACAGATGCGTGGGGGCTTCAGCAATGAGATCAATCACCTACGTGAAGAATTGCTGAATTTCGCTTCGCTTATCGAACTGGAACTGGATTTCTCCGAAGAAGATGTGGAATTTGCCGACAGAGGGCAATTCCGCGAGCTTCTGGATCGTATCGTTCTTGTCTTGAAACGGCTTATCGACTCCTTTGCAACGGGTAACGTATTGAAAAATGGTATTCCTGTGGCGATTGCCGGAGAACCCAATGTGGGTAAATCTACACTATTGAATGCGCTTCTTAACGAGGAACGCGCCATCGTGAGCGATATCGCGGGAACAACCCGTGACACCATCGAAGATGAGATCACCATCGGAGGTATAGGCTTTCGTTTTATCGATACTGCCGGAATACGAAATACTGATGATGTTATCGAGGGTATGGGAATACAGCGCACCTTTGAGAAAATGGAACAGGCGCAGGTGGTCGTGTTTCTTCAGGATGCTGAAACGCTGGAAGTTGGAAACCTGAAGCATGAAGTCGAAAAATTAAAGAATCGGTTTCCCCAAAAAGCCCTGGTGATCGTGGTAAACAAGGAAGACACGCTTTCAGAAGAAAAAAGAAAGGAAATCAATAATGTCTTTTCCTCCATTGACGACGCCACTCCTCTCCTACTTTCGGCCAAAACCGGTGGCGGTGTGGATCAGCTTAAAGAAACCTTGTTAAACTTTGTCAATACGGGTGCATTGCGCAACGATGAAACCATCGTGACCAATACCCGGCACTACGATGCGCTCTTGAAGGCACTTGAAGAAATTCAGAAAGTACAACAAGGTCTGGATTCCGGTTTGAGTGGTGATCTGTTGGCCATTGATATTCGTCAGGCGTTGTATCATTTCGGAGAGATCACCGGAGAAATTTCTAACGACGAGTTATTGGGTAATATCTTTTCGAACTTCTGCATCGGGAAGTAGTCAAACATACATAATCACCTATCCTTAAAGGCAATAACCGGTGCTGAGATATTACTCAGGCCTGTTTCATAAGTTATTGTATCTTTAGTATCTCTCCAATAATTAACCCATTACGGGACTTACTTTTAGCTAATTCCATTTAAAAAATGTCAAGCGATAGTTTTAATAAGCCTTTCACAAACGTTCACACGCATACCTTTACTAAGGAGCACACACCTAAGTACATCGCGAAACAAGTCTTGCCCTGGCCTTTCTATAAATGGCTGGGAACCGGGTATGCGGTTAATAAGATCAAGGGATACCTGGATCGCAACAAATTTGACTTTACCTATGCCGGGCGTAACAAGAAACATGAAGCCTACAGGAGAAAAAAATTCAGAACCCAAACAGCGTTCAAAATAGTATACTTTCTCTATTTGGCTGTTGTCTGGTTTATTTTCAGTTATTATCTATTAGAGCTCATTCTGCCCTGGTTGGACAACACCTGGTTAGGTTGGGTTTTTGGCAAATATATCGATTGGGTGTCTCCAATAATGCCTGATCTGGGCAACTCCTGGAATTCGGTGCTGCTTTTGTCATTTATGATTTTACTCTTCGGAACAGTTCGCCGTGCTTTAAAGAATTACATCGTAAACAGGATCAAAAAAGCCGTTGGAAAAGAAAGGCTGGAATTCTTGTTGCGTTATATCAATATAGTTAGATACGCAGGACGAGACCGGCAAGCCACGGTATTTAATGACCTTGAACAACAATATCCGGTTGGAACTAAATTCGTCGTTTTACCCATGGATATGGAATACATGGGCGCAGGTGAGGTTGAATCACCTTACCCGGAACAAATGAATGACCTGTTAACGCTAAAGGAAAACAATGAAAGCACTTGCTATCCCTTTGTATTTGTGGATCCAAGGCGTATTCAGGAACATGGTGAGGTCTTCTTGAATTTAAATACAAGCAATCCGGATAAGATCGTTCTGGAAGATTGTCAGGTAAAGGAATACCTCGATGGCGGATGTTGCGGCATAAAAATCTATCCGGCCCTGGGCTATTATCCTTTTGATAAAAACCTACTGGCCTTGTGGCTCTATTGTAGTCAAAATGATATTCCAATAACTACACATTGCTCAATTGGCCCCGTATTTTATCGCGGAAAGCTTATAGATCTGGGAAAAGATTACGATGTACATCCCATTTTCGATGAAGTATACGAGAAAAACAATAAAACCAAAGAGGAGATCATTGGACAACTTCGATTTCATGAATTGAAAAACAAAGAGTTTCAGAAGAACTTCACGCATCCTCTCAATTACCTGTGCCTGTTGCATAAGCCCTTGCTGAACAAAGTTGTGGAGACGTTTGATAAGGATGGAGATCTTAAAACCCTGTTCGGTTATGAAAACGGTATGATTATCCGTGATCTTAGTCAACTGAAGGTCAATTTAGCCCATTACGGCAGTGCCGACATGTGGGACCGATTTCTAAGCCAGGATCGCTACAGTGAAGCCAATGCGATCATCAAGGACCCTAAAGATGGATTGGACCTCAAAAAAAATATAGAAAGAAGAAGCAAACGATATCAATATTGGCATTATGTAGATTGGTTTTCAATCATTTCCACTATGATGATGCAGTTCGATAATTTATATACGGATATTAGTTATACATCCCACGATCTTAACTATTTAGCGTTGCTTTCGGAAATTTTAGATAATCCGAAGATCGCCCAAAGGGTTCTGTTTGGAACGGATTTCTATGTGGTGAGCAATCATAAAACCGAAAAACAGTTTTGGATAGACATGCAGAACACCCTGGGTATGGAGAAATGGGATCTATTGGCCAATGTGAACCCCACAAGATTCTTGAAAAGCAAAATAGTTGAGTAGCTATACTATACCGAAAATTCTTCATTGAAATATTCGCAATAGAGCCCCGGGTACGAATGAATGAGGTATCGGATCTATTCAACTTTCTTTAAAACATCCAGAACGGCTTCTTTATAGCTGGCTCCTATGGGAATTTCGATAGTGTCAATTTCCACATCCATTTTGGTGAACGCGGTTATCCTGGACATGTTTACGATAAATGAACGATGAATGCGCAAAAACCCGTCAGGTAGTCTTTGTTCAAAGTGAGAAAGCGATTCCTTGGTCATAATACGTTGCTCCGAAGTATAGATTCGGACATAATCCTTTACACTTTCCACGTACAAAATATCCTGAAAACGGACTTTGACAAACTTCTTGTTAACGTTGACATAGATATGATCATTGGTGATCATATGTTCAGGGGTTGAACTATCGGAGGTTGACCCTGTATTTTGTATCCTGACTTTTTGAACAGCTTTAAAAAACCTGGGGAATGGTATGGGCTTCAGGAGATAATCGACCACATTCAATTCATAACTCTCTATGGCATAGTTGCGATAGGCAGTGGTAAAAATGACCTTAGGAGGATTTTGTAGTGACTTTAGAAAATCAATCCCTGAAACCAATGGCATTTCGATATCCAAAAAGATCAGGTCCACCGTTTGCGATTGCAATACGCGTGTGGCTTCAACCGGATTGGGAAATGTAGCGATCAATTCCAAATCGGGAATTTGCTTCACGTGTGACTGAATTACCTCCAAAGCAAGGGGTTCGTCATCTATAGCTATGCATTTCAGGGTTTTCATTCTACCGTAAATCTATAAATAATTTAACCCAATAGCTATCACGCGCATCTTTGGTTTCGAGGTCATATCGATTCGGGTAATTAAGCTCTAATTGACGCTTAAGATTCACAGTACCGATTCCTGTTTGTTCTGAATTTTCCTGAGATTTCGGCTTGCTGTTGAAAATGGAAAAAGACAACTTCTTCTTTTGGACCAACAAGTGGATATGGATTTTCTTGAGGTCTGAACCAGGGCCGGAGCCATGCTTAAAAGCATTTTCAACCAACGGAAGCAGAAGGAGCGGAGCAATTTGCGTGTTAGTTTCATCGATCGAATGTTCAAACACAAGGTTGAGATCGTCTCCATGGCGCAGCGTTTCCAATTCTATAAACCCCTCAATGAGTTCTATCTCTTTTTCAATGGAAATGGTGGGTTCATCACTTTGGTACAGTATGAAATCTAATAGTTCAGACAGTTTAAGCACTACTTTTGGAGCAAGATCCGACTTGGACAAAGTCAGCGCAAACAGGTTATTCAGCGTATTGAATAAAAAGTGTGGCTGAATCTGGCCCCTGAGAAACTTAAGTTCGTTTTCGGCCTTTTCCTTGTGCAAAACTTCGATCTCGTGTTTCTCTTCGAACCGTTTCTTTATGGTTCTTATGATCAACATAATAAAAGCGTACATGAATACCGCCGGAAAGTAAACAGCGAACAAATAGATTACATCGCTCATTATTTCCCAGATGGTCTCCTGCGTATAATCTTCCCTGAATAACGGCTCGGCGATGTGCACAACACAGAGTCGGGCTACTACGGTAAAAAAGTATATTACGATAAGCAGGGAAATCGCAAATCTCCAGTACTTCCGTGGGTATAACAATTTAGGGACAAGCCAGTAATTAAGAACGTACGCGCCACCAACCTGTGCCGGAAGCAAAGCTAAATTCGTATAGAGGTGGTCCCAGGTTCCGGATGCCAATCCGGCGGAGAGCGTAAAAGCCCCTATTATTAGTCCCCAGAACAATATATGAGATACCACACGATACCTAAGGACCCGATCTATTAGTTTTGGCTGCTCCTTCATTGGAGCGAAGGTAACCATAACCGGAGTCTCATTTCAATTAAATCTATCAATGCCCATTTCATGCGTATGGAAATGGGTTTGTGAATGATGAACACCATTATATGTCGCAAATGGATTTCTATGGGTCAGAAGACCGCGTTGGTCTTCTTTCTTGTAAGCGCGTTGTTCCGTAACCTACTTTTGGAGTGAATTCAAAATAATTCATTAATCAAAAATCGAACATTATGAAAACCATAATCAAAGTATTAGTCTTTATCCTCATTGGCACCGTCGGTCATGCCCAGGACTGTGAAGCACTGTTTCGGGCGGTATATAATAATGACGTCAGCCAGGTAGAAGCACTATTGAACAACCAAAGCGCTAATTGCAGTTTCGATGGTGGATTGCAGCCAAGAACACCTTTGGGAATGGCTGCTAAAAACGGCAACCTGACTATTGGGAAGCTACTCGTATCGTCGGGGGCCCGTGTTTCGTATCGCCATCCGAATGATGCCAGCGCACTTATGATAGCTGCTCGCGGCGGACACTACGAATTCGTCAAATTCCTGGTTGAAAAAGGCGCTAATGTAAAGAAGCGAATTAACGGTGACGGGACACCTCTTATTTCTGCCGTGCGTGGTGGTAATGCATCCATTGTACGCTTGTTCCTGGAAAAGGGGGCAAATCCCAACAAGGGAGTTGAAGGGGATGGAAATCCCATGATCTGGGCAGGAGATTGTGATGATCCTGAAATTCTAAGGCTTCTAATCTCGTATTCAGGGGATCCGGACAAAGAAACAGAAGGTGATGGTACGGCACTAATAAGAGCAGTAAGCAATGGCAATGTGGCTCTTGTAAAGGCCCTTATAGAGTCGGGTGCAGACGTCAACAAAGCAAGTGAGGGTGATGGTACTCCCCTTATAAATGCGGCAGGTGCCGGTAACCTGGCCATCGTTAGAACTCTCGTTGAAATGGGAGCCGATATTGACAAGTCAAGCGATGGAGATGCCAATCCTTTAATTGCAGCATCAAGAGGCGGGCATTTGGATGTCGTGAGATTTCTTGTACAGTCCGGAGCTGATATAAACCTGCATGTACGGGGAGACGAAACACCGCTGATTGGAGCGGCGTGGTCTGGTCACCTGGAAATAGTTAAGTTCCTTGTAGAACAGGGAGCCGATGTAAATAAAACCGTTCGGGATAGTTTTTCGCTAAGGTCTGAACTCAGAAACCCATTGAAAATGGCAAAGAGAGGCAATCACACCGACGTCGTGAATTACCTGATAAGCAAAGGAGCAAGGGAATAGCTGCGATATTCGGCATATAAACCAACATATTTATTGTGTAAAAGTCAGACATCCGTCTGACTTTCTTTATTTCAATATTTTTCTGAAAATCGAGATAGCATTGTTGCTCCCAACTAGCCTATCCCTTGTGTGGTAAGAACCGTAGTAGTCCAAACAATTACCGAAGACAGAAATATTCCGACCACATTGGCCGTAAACGCCTTCTTTCTTTCCATCTTGAATAAATAGCTGGCGATGGTACCGGCGTAGACCCCTGTTCCGGGAAGTGGGATCATTACGAAAAACAATAGTCCCCAGAATCCGTATTTCTGGATCTTACCCTTGGATCCCACCTTGGCCCTGCGCGCTACCCAGAGGGCAGCTTTCTTGTACCAATTCCATCGAAGTAAGTAGTGATTCACTTTTTCCAGAAAAAACAACATGATGGGAAATACCAGAATATTGGCGGCAAAGCACACTACGAAGACCAGGTAAATATTCAACCCCTGCAACAGGCCATAGGGAATACCTACCTTGGCCTCACCAAAGGGCGAAATACTCCATAACATAGCAATGATAATATCCTGTATCAAGGGACTTGTTTAAGCGAATTGCAAAGGTAATCTTCGTTTCACTTACTAAAGACGAATCAGATCATAAATTATTACTAATTCCTGCGGATATCTTCAAATTTGGGACAATCTTGTTCAATAAGTGCTCACTGCGCCCGAAAGATCCGGTAAACCGTAAAGCGTATTTAGAAACTTCTGTTCAAAGAATTCAACTTCTAGAACAAGAACGATGTCACTTTTTCATACCAGTCAAAGTATACCAGTAACGCTCCGGAGGTATCTGTGAAACCATGGGCAAAGATGACCACCCATAGATTGTCCCGGTGCCTTAAGAAGATATAGGCAAAGAACAAACCGGCCAGGCCTGTCAGTATGACTCCCGATATTCCCTGATATCCATGGGCCAGCGCAAAGAAAGCGGATGAGACAATAACGGCAATGATATCTCCCACTCGCTTTGTATTAAACAGTCTTGAGATATAGTTGATGAGAAACCCTCTGAAAAACACCTCTTCAAAAAAGGCAGCTGTGATCCAAAGAATACCAATGGTTGTAAGTGTTTCGGAGATATTCCCTTTGAGGTAGTCGAATCGGCTCAAGTCACGCTCCGAACCGGTTATGTTCTCCAAAAGCGGTTCTATAAGAACCCGGAAAACAAGGAAGATAATAAGCGCATACAGAAACCCGAGCGCTATGGTACGAAACCAACTCCCCGGCTTCTTTAAACCGATTCTTTCTCCAGGCGGAGTTCCTTGCAACCACCCTACAAGGAAAATAGATAGAAGTACTATTGCTACGCTGACAAAGCCTCCGGCATCTCCTGATATAAATAGTAAGGGAATAAAGCCTATTGTGCATACCGCAATAAGGTATACGAATGTCATGATCTTACTTTTACTAAGATCAGAACCTCTGAAACCTGGCATAATGTGTGTGTTTGGTTAGCTAGTAATCACAATCATCGTAGATCTCAGACCTTCTCAGTTCCGAAATCACCATGTCTTTTGCAGACCGACATGTAAATCCGACGAACTAAGAAGTATTTTGTTACCTGCAGATTCTTCCAAACACTTTTTGGACACGGAAAATCCTGTCGGCCGCCAGGTCGCCAATCGTGGGATTAGATATCTTTTTTGGATATAGCACAGTAGACGCCGACTCTGCAGGAACAGGGGTTTTATCGGTCGTATATGTCTGCAATTGCCTAACCAGATTCTTATAAGTATCACAATCTTTAGATCTAAATGCTGTTTTATGCTTGGAATAAATTGCCTGAACTGTGTTATACAGCTCCTGGGATTTTTCGGCTTGCATTCTTTCATTGCCTCCACTTGACGATCCGTTTTGACTTGAGGCTATGCTGGCTAAGCTATCAAGCTCTGTTATTTTTTTCTTGGCTTCAGATATCCATAATCCTTCAGGGTGTATTTTCATATAGGCCTCATAGGCTCGTTTGGAGTTCAATGATGAAGCCTCTCGCCAGTCATTCGTATCGGTGATCTTATCAATGCTGTCTTTCGCGGCTTGATAGTACGTCCCATTGGGATACTTCTTTCGGTATTTTTCGTAGGCCGCAGTTGTATTAAGTGTAGTCGCATTTTCCCAGGCATCACTTTCGGCATTACCATCACCGCCGAATCCAATGACCTTCCACAATACAAAAATCAAAAGGAGCCCTCCAACGATCATCAACGGCACTTTGTATTTAGTCATAAACGGAGTTGTGGATCCACTTTCACCCGACTCCTTAACCGGCGTGGGTTCCTGTTTCGGGGGTTTAGGCTTCTCCGGCTCCGGTTCTTGTATAACCTCGTTTTTGGGACTGTCCTTCTTAGCAATTACAGGCGCCTCTTTCTTTTCGGTTTCTTCTTCTTTGGTAGTTTCAACGGGCGCTACTTTTTGTTCTTCCTGATCCGACTTCGCCGCGATCGCTTCCTGCTCCCGTTTATTTTTAATAGAAAGAATGACCTTTCGTACACCGGCAGCCACATTGTTGAAGGCCTTTTCATCGGTTTTCCAATCTCCAATTGGCTTCCCTCCATCGGGCAGTACCTGGAGTTCACTTAGGTTAAAGGTATAGTCCTCCAGATCAAACTTAATATCCCATTGACAATAGTCAATAATTACTGGGATCACAATGGATTTGTCGGCTTTGTGTCTATCAATAGCCGTTTTGAATTCCACATGTTTTATAAACTCGGAATTCATAAAATCTACACTCACAAGTAGCAGAAAAATGTCAGTTTGATTCAATCGAGAATCAATATGTGGTTTCCATTGTTGTCCAGGTTCGATATGATCATCATGCCAGATATATAGATCATAGGCATCCCCGAAAGGTTTCAAATGCCGCAGCAGACCCAGCTTTACATCGTGGTCCTCCCGAGCATAAACAACAAACATGTTAATCTTCTCCCCCATGTTTTGAATTGATTTCGTCTAAATTACCGATTTGTTTTATAAATATCGATTTTTAGGCAATTAATCAACTTACTTTCAATTGATTAATGCTCCTATGGTAGGCATTATGAGGGCAGTATCTATCGAAACAACTTCCGATAGGCCGTTGGAGTGCGCCCCATACTCTTCTTAAACTGTTTGTTGAAATGAGCAATACTCGAAAAGCCGGACTCGTAAGCTATTTGGTAAATTGGCATGGTTGTATGTTGAATCTGATTGCATACATACGACATTCGCAGTTGAACGATATATTCCCCAACGGTCTTGCCCAAAATCCGTTTAAAAAAGCGACAAAAGGCAGTGGGGTTCATCGCAATTAAGTCGGCCAGTTCTCCGATGGAAATATCCTGCTTATATCGCTCATGGATATAATTGCAGACTTTTAAAATACGCTTCTCAAGATTTTGAGAAAGTACGGCCTTGTAGTTCAATTCATTAAGATAGACTTTACCACTATGCCCGGCCATACCGTTCAATAGGTTCAATAAGTGCAATAGTTTCTCAAATCCGGTGGCTGCGGATATTGCCGATAATGTATCAATAAGATCTGTATTCTCAGGACCCTTGAAGAAAATACCCCGTTCCGAACCTTTAAAAAGTGAACGAATTCGGTCGAACTCGATGAAGGTATCC
Organism: uncultured Aureitalea sp.; assembly: GCA_964614415.1. Classification (GTDB taxonomy): domain Bacteria; phylum Bacteroidota; class Bacteroidia; order Flavobacteriales; family Flavobacteriaceae; genus CAZTLE01. The sequence goes on from CAZTLE010000098.1 coordinate 12,594, forward strand.
AACTGATTGAAGACTTCTATATCAAATTGAATAACAAATACTTCTATCTCTTCAGGCGATGCATTGAAGCCTTCATCCGTAATCCATGAGTGAGGAACATTTGAACCCACCAATACCAAATCTCCATCGGTAAAGTCTTCGATACTTTCCCCGATTATTCGTTTTCCCCTACCCCGTTTGACATAGCAAATTTCAAGTTCGGGATGGTAATGCCAATGAAAACCAAATGCATTGGCCTTCACCCAGAAATCAACAAACGAATTCTCCAGAGATCGAGAGGATAATTTTTGAAAATTGGCACGCATATAACTCTAAATTAACCAATTTTATCAACCAAGATGTTAAAATAGCAAATATTGCATCATATTTGGCAAAAATCGGAAGAATCATGAGTTGGGTAAATCCCTACATTTGAAGAGCATTATGAAGATAATGAGATACTTTGCGGCACTACTAAGCATTCTCCTTTGTTTGAATAGTTGTTCAAACGAGTCGCCCGTAGCGCGTTATACATCCTGGCAATCGAGTCAGACCGAGGAAAAAATAATCCGACAAACACTGGCCGATTTCGAAAAGAAGCATCCGGAAGTCGCTTACCAATTTCAACCTATTCCCGGGAACTATACGGAAAAGCTACAACTCATGTTGGGAACCGGTAAGGCTCCTGATCTCTTCTGGCTTAAGGGAGACACTTCTCCGGCCTATATGAGTTTTGATGTACTGGAGCCACTCGATTCCCTCATCAATTCAAGTCCCGACTTTGACGTTAACGATTTTTTTCCTGTTTTCAGGGATGCTTTTAAATACAAAGGAAAGAACTACGGTGTCAGCAAAGATTTTAATGCATACGTGCTGTTCTACAATAAGGAAATGTTTAGAGAAGCCGGACTCGATACCGTACCCACTAACTGGGAAGAGTTTTACGAGTTTTCCAAAAAACTAACCAAAGACCGTGATGGCGATGGTAAGACCGATCAATTTGGGTTTGTAATTGAACCTTCCATCGATATAGCCATGCCCTTCGCCTATCAGAACAATGGTGAGATAATCACAGACGACGGACAAATAAAAATCGGAGATGCTGAATTCGTCGAAGCCGTGGAATATATGATGTCTCTTTATCGTGATGGCATTGCCACCAATCCTGCCGATATGGGAGCCGGGTGGATGGGCGATGTATTCTCAAGAGGGCAATGTGCCATGACCATTTCCGGAGCCTGGTTGATCCCTTACCTGGCAGACAATGCACCCGATCTTGATTATGGCGTCGTTGAACTTCCGCGTGGGAAACGGCAAGCTACGCTGGCATTCTCGGTGGCCATGGTCATACCCAAACAGAGCAAGCACAAAGAAGATGCCTGGAAGCTACTCTCCTATCTGAATGGAAAAGAGGGAATGACCACCTGGACACAGAGCGGTATTGCTCTGCCTACGCGACAAAGTGTGGCCGAGGAAAACGGATTTTACAACGACTCCGTATACAGCGTATTTATGCGAAGTGTTGAGTACGCGCGGCTTTATAAGGTGAATATGCAGGAGCGATGGTACGATGAAAGTCAGGCGGCTATGCAGGGAATATTTTACAAGAACAAGGACATCGCAACGACGCTTAAGGAACTTGCGACAACCCTTGAAAAGTATAAACTCGACTAAATGAAATTCAGAAGCAGAAAAAAAGAGCAGACTTTCTGGGGATATACCTTCCTGGCTTTTCCCCTGCTTCTCATTTCCATTTTTGTACTGTTTCCGATTGCTTTCGCGTTCTTCGTGAGTTTCTTTGACTGGAATCTCCTGATACCGGATAAGCCCTTCGTAGGTCTTGGAAACTACATAGAGGTTTTCAAGGATCCCGTATTTATCAAAGCGATAAAAAACACAATTATCTATACCCTGGGAGTTGTACCGGTGCAAACGTTCCTGTCGCTCTTCCTTGCTTTTATAATGAATCAAAAGCTTCGGGGTCGCGCCTTCTTTCGTACTGCATTCTATATTCCGGCCATTACCTCATCGGTGGTTACTTCCATCATTTTTGTGTGGATATACAGCAAGCCCGGGTTGTTGAATTATCTGTTTAATTCTGTCGGGATTGAATCAAATATAGACTGGCTAACCAATCCGAATACCGTGCTTCCATCTATTATGATGCTGAACGTTTGGACGACATCCGGATACTTCATGGTATCATTTTTGGCAGGACTGCAGAATATTCCTGCTGCACTCTATGAAGCAGCAAAAATAGATGGTGCCAGCCAGTGGCAGCAATTCTGGAAGATCACTGTGCCTATGGTACGGCCGGTAACCTAT
>CAZTLE010000099.1:0-14778 GCA_964614415.1 uncultured Aureitalea sp.
CAAGTGGCATCTGTCGTTGGGAATGGGCACAGAGAACTACCGCTTCCACGATCATGAAAAACTGGCCCATTACGCGAATGCGGCCGCTGATATCGAGTTCAACTTCCCCTTTGGATTCAAAGAACTGGAAGGAATTCACTCCCGAACCGATTTCGATCTGAAAGCCCATGAAGAGTATTCCGGTAAAAAACTGCAATTCTTCGATCCGGAAATGAATGAAAGTTATGTGCCTTATGTAGTGGAAACGTCCATTGGTCTTGATCGTATGTTCCTGGCCGTTTTGAGTAATTCTTTGCAGGAGGAAACCCTGGAAGATGGTAGCACGCGTACGGTACTTAAAATTCCGGCAATCCTCGCTCCTGTGAAGGCGGCCGTACTGCCACTCATTAAGAGGGATGGTCTTCCGGAAGTAGCCCGGAAAATTGTAGATGATCTCAAATGGGATTACAATGTGATCTATGATGAAAAGGATGCCGTGGGCCGTCGATACCGAAGACAGGACGCTGCGGGAACCCCCTATTGCATTACTGTGGATCATCAAACCCTGGAGGACAATACGGTGACTCTTAGGGATCGCGATTCAATGGAGCAGATCCGAATAAGTCTTGATGAAATTTCGGACAAATTGAGTTCTACGACTTCCTATAAATCCTGGTTGGCCTAGTTCGTGATCAAACGGACTTCTTAACGTCACAATCGCTGGGCTGCAATGCCCCTGAATGATGTTTGGACGGCCGTTGCCGGTACTCTGTAACCTGTTGCTTATCAGACAAAAGGGACACTTCTGTCACCCAATGTTTTGGGTTAAGCCCCCTTAATTACCCTATCAATCCGATAGGTGTTTCTTTTATGAATCCCTGATTGTCAGCGGCTTGACGGCGTAAAATTCTGAGGTAAATTCATTGTTTTTTGAAGATTAGGTAGTACTTTTAGAGAATTAATAATTCTTTAACTAAAAAACTATCGAGATGAAGTTTACTTATTATGTAATGGCGCTGTTATTCTGTGTTTCTATGGGAATGACAGCACAAGAGTCGTATGGCCCTACTGACACCGGTATGTTGCAAGGCCCCACCTTCGTCCCTAGTATCGCAGATCAAATGCGAGACGGAACGTTCGTGCCTGCCGACAACACGGTAAAGCTGGGACAGCCAAAAAGACGTCATGGAAACGTGGTAGTTCCCGGTAAGGGAATGCCCGTAGGAGATGACCCACTTATCGGAACTCAGTCCAGATCTCCTCAGCACAGAGTACCTGGAATTATCCAGGAATTCCTTGCCGATATTTCATCTGCTACTCCATCTGACCCAACCGGTGCAGCCGGACCTAACCACTACGTAGCGGCGTGGAACACGTCTTTCAGAATTTTTGATAAGACAGGTACGCCACTTACTGCAGAGGCTTCGCTGGCTACATTATTCCCAGGGAATGCCATTGGTGACCCTATCGTATTCTACGATGCGGCGGCCGATCGTTTTGTGATCACCGAGTTCGATAACAGTCCAAACGGATTTAACGTTGCGGTTTGCCAGGGATCTGATCCTGTAAACGATGGATGGCACGTATATACCACTGGATTCGGAACAGGTGCTTTCCCCGATTATACAAAGTTCGCCGCTTTCGGTGATGTATATATGGTAACTGCTAATATCGCGTCTTCAAACCGCGTATTTGCTGTTGAGCGTAATGAGATGTTGAACGGAGATCCAGCCCAGTTTGTGGCACTTCCGTTACCAGGTATTAGTACTTTTGGTTTCTACAGCCCACACGCATTCCATACTACTGATGATAACATGGCTCCCGCCGGAACTCCGGTACCAATTGCCTACATGCAGGATGATGCATGGGCCGGTGTAGCCGATGACCACATTAAGATCTGGGAAGCTTCTATCGACTGGGTAACAACAGCAAACTCATCTATTTCAACAGCTCAGGAAGTAACTACCGCAGATTTCACTGGAGTATTTGACGGAGGTTCTTTCTCTAACCGTCCTCAGGGTGGTGGAGTAGATATCGACGTACTACAGGCTACTATGATGAACCAGGTACAATACAGACGTCACGGAACGCACAACTCTGTTGTGATGAACTTCGTGATAGACGTACTTGCCGGTGGAGCCGAGAAAGCAGCTATTCGCTGGTATGAGCTTCGTCAGGATGCAGATGGTGACCCATGGACTATTTATCAGGAAGGTACTTATGAAGCTCCTGATGGAAAAGATGCATACTCCGGTTCAATGGCGATGAACGACCAGGGAGATATTGCTATGGGATACTACACCTCTTCTGCCACCGATCGTATTGCAATGAACTTTACAGGTCGTTTTGCGGCTGATCCATTGAATATGATGACTGTAGCAGAAACTGAAGTTCAATTGAGTACTGCGGCTAACCCATCTAACCGTTTGGCGGATTATGTTCACCTTACCGTGGATCCTGTTGATGACACCTTCTGGTACATTGCTGAGATCTTCCAACCAAGCCGAAGAGACTGGGTAGTTCACTTTAATATCTCCGATCCACTTTCGGTTGATGAGAATAGTATTTCTAACTCAGATCTTGTCGTAACAACACTACCGAACAATAAGTTCGATATCTCGTTGGTAACAGGATTTGACGGTACCGTTGCCATAAGTGTTTATGACATTCAGGGACGTACTGTTGCGTTTAATAATCTGAGCAAGGACGGAGATCGCTACAGATACAATCTGGATATGTCTTATGCTTCTTCAGGAGTATACCTTATCAAGATTGGAAGTGAGGCGGACAACTCGTTCCAAACTGCTAAGATCATTGTGAAGTAATAAAGGAAGTTTTTCCCTTATATAAATAAAGAGAGGAGTGTTTCACTCCTCTCTTTTTGCTATTTCCAAAATATTAACGGGATTTGCCTTCTCACATCGATTCATCATTCTAAGACCGGCAAACTTAAACCAAATCTTCTGACCGTCTATTGCATAGTCGTTTGTAATGTTGATCGGGTCCAGTAAATAGGACTCATCGTAGTTCTTATCTCCAATTACACGTATAGTATACTGGCAATCTCCTTCAACGTCCGATTTGATAACTACACCTTTTAGAAATCCGGCTTCCATCATTTTCTTTTCATTACCGGTTAATTCTGCGTTAGTCATATTGTCTTCTGAGATTTTTTTTGAGGAATTACAACTTAAAAGCCCTAGGCATGCGATGAATAAAATAATTTTTAAAGCCCTCATGATATTTTGTTTAATGGTTTCAATGGTAAGTTACAAATAATGTGCCGTTCCCTTACCGTGCTGCCCGGAACGCACTTAATAAAGGTAGCGATGTTTCCGGAATAAAACCCTATTAGCCCGATAGGACTATTTACAATAACTATTTGATTATCAGTGTATTAATAATAAAACTCTTAACAAAAAAAATTTCTTTTTTGGCAGCCTACCTGCTAATTTTAAAGGATCATTAAAAGTTAACTTAAAATTACTATTGAGATGAAATTTACTTACTATGTTATGGCATTTGTCCTGCTGTTTTCTGTGGGAATTAATGCACAACAGACACAAGGCGACAAAGCGTCTTATGTCGGACAGGTAGGGGGAATGACTATTGTACCCTCACTCGCCTCCAGATCGAGCCTGATCCCAGCCGTTCCTTTAACGGAAGAACCAAAAGACGGAAGGTCTTCAAAGAACCTCATTATTCCTGGAAAAGATCCTCAGGCGGAGGACGATTACCTTGCGAGAAATGCACATCCGCTTGCAAATAAGATTCCAGCCAAAGCACCCGAATTGGTGTTTGAAGTGAACAATACCGTAAGCTCCCCTTCCGACCCTTCGTTGGCAGTGGGGCCCGATCACGTTTTTATTGTATACAACACGGGATTTATTATTTATGATACAGATGGTAATGACCTAACAGGTCCTTCGGCAGTGGAGAATATTTTCTCCAATGGAGGATGTTGTGACCTTACCGTTTCATACGACAATGCAGCCGACCGCTGGGTAGTTTCTTATCTCTTTGTAGGTGCGGGTGCTGAGATCGCTGTGTCCGATGGCCCTGACCCAATTACCTCGAACTGGTTCCTCTACAGTATTCCTCAAATAAATGACTATCAGAAACTATCCGTTTGGAGTGATGGCTATTATATGACTGACAACACTGGCTCCAGCAATAAAGTATGGGCCATGGAACGGGATGAGATGCTTTTGGGTAACCCAGCCGCCGGAATTCAAGGATTTGACCTCCCCGGTATAGCCACCAGCGGTTTCTTTAGCCCTCAGGCACTCAATGTGACCGATGACAATTTACCGGCTGCGGGAAGCGCGCCGATCATTTATCTGCAAGATGATGCATGGGCGGGAGTGACCGAAGATCACATCAAGATCTGGACTGTGGATGTAGATTGGGTAACGCCGGCTAACTCTACGATTTCTGCACCTGTAGAATTGACCACTACTCCCTTTATCTCTGTGTTTGACGGAGGTAGTTTTTCCAATCTTCAGCAGCCTGCAGGGGGTGGAGGACAGGATATTGACGCTCTCCAAGCTACCATTATGAACCAGGCACAGTTTAGAAAGTTCGGTTCTCACAACTCAGCGCTGTTCAACTTTGTAATTGACGTCGATGCCACAGCCGGAGAAAAAGCTGCTGTTCGCTGGTACGAACTACGTCAGCCGGGTGACGGACAGCCCTGGACCATCTTTCAGGAAGGCACCTATACTGCACCTGATACACCAACAGGAGGAGAGAAGCACGCATGGCATGCCAGTCTTATGATGGACGCCTCCGGAAACATTGGAATGGGATACTCCGGAATGACAGTGGATCCTAACGATCCCAATCCGGTACGCGTAAGTTCATACTACACGGGACGCTTTGCATCCGATCCTCTGGGAACAATGACCGTTGCCGAGGAGGAAATCCTTATTGGTGACGGGAATATCCCAGGTTTCCGATATGGAGATTACAGTAAGATCGACCTGGATCCTGATAACGATAAAGAGTTCTGGTTCATCAATGAACTACGTCAAAACGGTGGCGCCAATGTAGTAGGTGTATTCCAGATCGCACCCGATTTCAACGATGATACAGGGGCGGTAAGTATTGATGCTCCGAATGACGGGCTGCTTACGGCTACCGAGCAGGTGACAGTGACTTTGTTTAACTTCGGACTTAATCAACAGTCTAATATTCCCGTAAGCCTTACAGTGGATGGCAACCTCATTGCAAATGAAGTTTTTGCCGGCCCGCTGGATTCTGCTACTTCTGCTCAGTACACCTTTACGGCAACTGTTGATATGTCTACCGAAGGGCAAACGTACACCATTGAAGTCGCTACGAATCTTTCAGGAGACGAGGACAATGGAAATGATGCTACAACCAAGGATGTTACGCACATTTTTGCAAACGACCTTGGAGTTACTGAGATCACGGAGCCTGAGTCCGGAGAAGGACTGGGTAATGAAAACGTGACCGTAACTATTGAGAACTTCGGAGGTGCTTCACAGTCCAACTTCGATGTTTCTTATACCGTGGACACAGGTACACCTGTTGTAGAAACAGTACCCGGTCCACTGGATGCAGGGATGTCGATGTCCTATACTTTTGGACAAACTGCAAACCTTTCTGCCGTAGGAACGTATGACATTTCTTCGAGTTCGGAACTTACGAATGATGCCGTTCCTGCCAACAATACAGCGACCAAGGAAGTTTCCAATCTGTCTTGTTTGTCACAAACCAATGACACGAACTTTCCAATTGGACCGAATGCGGGAACAACAACAGAGTCCATTATTAATTATTCGGACGATTTCACCATTAACGACGTGAACGTAACTGTAAACCTTGACCATACGTACACAGGAGATCTTGATATTTTCCTGATTGCACCGGACAACACTACGGTTCAATTATTCGATCAGCACGGCGGTAGTGGAGACAACCTAACCAACACGGTGTTTGACGACGAGGCTACCGATCCTATTGCCGGTGCCTCTGCACCGTTCACCGGGACATTCCAACCCGTTGGTAACCTTTCGGATTTTGACGGACTTCAAACTATAGGTGACTGGACCCTTCGAATTGTAGACAACCTGAATGGTGACGGAGGACAGCTCCTGGATTGGACACTTCAACTATGTGGTGACAATCTTCTGGGAACTGCCGATAACTTTGTGGATGGAAGCGAACTGGTCATTGTTCACAAAGGAAACAACCTGTTCAATATTACATTACCAACAACCCAGGTAACCGAGCGTCTTACTCTTGACGTGATCAACATGCTCGGACAGAAACTGGTAAGCTATAGACTGGATAATGAAAACGGTACCGGATATGAGTACGATCTTGACATGTCTTACGTTTCCTCAGGCGTTTATATCGTTCGCCTTGGAACCGAATCCCAGGCCAGCGTAAAGCGACTAATTGTTCGCTAGACTTTATACAGTTGATTGAATGCACGGGGGTTCTCTTAGAGAGCCCCCTTTTCTTTTAAAAGAACGCCCTAAGTTGTACGGTCCCGGTATGAATTGTATTGGAAGATTCGCTCTTTCTTCCGAAGTAAGAAAGGTTGGCATCCAAATATTTGGTGATCTTTTTCTGAAATAACAAACTCCAGGTGAAATTCGTTCCCGGCTGAAGCCCCTCCAGCATTTGATAGGCTACCGGGGAAAAGGCACTTCCGCCAAAATCATTTCGAATATAATTGAACTCGCCATTCACAGAGATCTTTTCGGCGTTGTTATAAGCAAATGAAAAGCCAAGTCGCTGCTGATCCAAATTCTCCCTTTCGCCCAGTAAATTCTCTTCGAACAGATACGAGTAGAACACATCAAAACGTGTTTGACGGTTAAGCAGGTAGGACAACTTGGGGTTTAACTCCCATGAATCCAATTCAAAATTACGATTGGCGAAGTTTTCTGAAATACTCTCATTCGTTCCCAACACCCCTTTCAGATTAAAAAGCCAAAAATCCCAAAACTTGTGATTGAAATTAAACTGGTGACTCTCAAGCGAATTCTCCTGAAGACCAATGGTCAGTAAATTACTACTGGACGAAGACACATAGGTATAACTTGTCGTGAAGTTTTGCTCCCCACGATTAAAGAACAGGGCGTTCCTGAAGTTGAGAGTAAGCCCCAGCTGATCATCACCTCCGTCTTCAAATGGATTGATATTGAACGTCCCGTTTTCCCTGCGGACCCTTCGGTCGAGAACGTAAGAAGTTTGGTTGTAGAAATGCGATAGTAATTTTTTAAAGCCATTCTCCGAATCAGACCAACTCCTTGGATTCAATGTGAGTGTCTGACTGAATTTGTTCTCCCTGATTTTCACGAAGATCTGATTGGGCAAGAGGACGCGAATGTATTCGGCCTCGTCCTGAAACTGTGCCACTTCAAACTCATTCAACTCCTGTACGCCGTTGTTGTTGTAATCGATCCAGGTATACACGCCCTGACCCTGATCCACTTGCACATAGGTAAATTCCTGTTGTGGGATCACCCCATTGTTGGACTCAATAGCCGTGGTCCATCGAATACCACCGTTGAAAAGCGACTGATTGTACAGCAACCGGGAGTTCAATGATTTTTCATCATTTTCGTCGTTTACCTCGTCATCGACCTCGCGGTAGTTGGCAAAGAGTGATAACTGAGCATTGGGGCTATTGATAAGACGGGATTTCAAAAAGTATGTATTTGCCGTGTTTATCTTTTGCAAACTGTTGTTTCGTACGCTGTCATTCACTTGTCGGCGGTATCCTATTTCTACAAAAACCTTGGTACTATCTCCATAACCCGTAAATACTTCGTAGGCATTATAGCGCTGACTTACAGGCGTAAGGCTATCGTTTGCAATGGTCTTAACCTGATTGTCCTCAAAACTCACTTTGGCGCCCGCCCATGCCTTCTTGATAGGATATACCGCTGTGGTGTGGAGGCGGGAGAATTTTGAATCCAATGTTTCCCCTGTACTATTCAAAAAACTGGCATTTCCCAATACTGAGAGTTTACCAACCTTCATATTTGCGCCAAGAACATGGCGCGTTCCCTGAAAGTTTTCAGAAAAATCCAGATTTTGAAATTCGTAACGAGCCGATCCGAGTTTCGGTTTGCTCAACTCCACCCCGGAAATAATAAAACGTTGATCCCCCAAAGGGTTTACCAGGTTCCAATCGCGATTGAACTCGATATTGTACAGGCGTTCTATGGTTCTGAAATCCTTGTTGATGAAATCCAAAGAGCCGAAAGCGCTTAGCGCCAGGGTATCAGCGGTTGTGAGCAATGTTTGGCGAGCAGCGAGCCTTCCTGCAAATCCGTTGTTATCGCCGTCATCCACATCGGAAAACAAGTTGAGATCGTTTCGGCTTCCCGCTACTTCGAAGGTAATATTAGTCTTTTCGGAAGGCCGGTATCCGCCATTCACCCCACCTATCTGTAACAGGGTGGGTGCCGTGAGTTGTATGATGGGCTCATAATTTCCCTGAGGAACACCATTAACAGGTGATACATATTCGAAAATCCTGCTAATTGCACTGTTACTGCTGAGAACGTAGTTCCCCATATTGTCTCCTACCAGGCTGAAGCGCACACTGAAGAGCTCATCATCGGGATCGTTTGAAAAGACAAAGACTTCCTGTCCGTCGATCATCTCCTTTCGATAGAGGATCTTATTTTCTGAGAAAGTATCCGGAATGGCCGAAGGTGCCGTCATTTGATTCATGTCATCCCCTGCAGCCTGAAGAATATCCACCTGAGCTTCCGAAAGGTTTTGCTGAAGTGGTTGATTCTTTGCGTCATTTTCAGAATACACATACGCACCTATATCGAAGGTATCACTCGTATAATTTCCCCCTCCGTAGCCAATGAATCGAGTGTAATTGCGATCGGTAAATTGATATTCCACCGTGATCCGCATATTGGCTGTGATGGGGTAGGTGGGGTTGAATTCGATTTCTCCTGCGTTGTAATCGATCACATAATCTTTATTCTCGCCTCGTTCCAGTAACAATCCGTTCACGTAAACCCGTTCACTTCCGGAAACGATGAGGATGAATAGCTCCCCGTTAGGCCCCACCAGCTTGTAGGGTCCCTGATTCCCTTCCTGGGCTGTAAACTGGCTCCGTTGGAAAACACCCCGTACCAGGGCGCCGGCGGCGAAGGCTGAAGTTCTAGCACCGTTGCTGTGTTCAAACGTACCGCCCAGAGAAATACCCTGCACCTTCTTGGTAAATCGTCCAAAATAACTGTTGGCATTTTGAAGGTCCACATCCCCGGCCCGGATGTTCCAGTTCTTACCGTACAACTCGATAAAGATCTGGTCGAATTCATCCAGACTTTGTGAATATCCACCCTCCTGAGTAGGAATATTGGCGTCCTGAATAGAGGCCCGGATAGATACTTTTTCACTAAGGCGTCCTGTTATCTGCAAGTCCAGTTCGGAGTTGACCACCGCATTCTGATTGGTCCCAATAGTCACACCGCGGGTAATACTACCTACGGTATTCAATCCTTCAAAAGGAGTAAAAGAGCGTTTGGATCTGTTGTCGTCCAGAGCTATAAGTCGGTCGATACCTCCTGTATTTTGAACTACGACCGATGGATCCAGCAGGAAGTAGTCGCGTGTGAGAAAATCCGGATACCGAAGATAGGAGATCGTAACACTATCCCTTTGGGCCAGGACCCGGGGGTCAAATACTACTGTACCTTTTGCGTAATCTACAGTGTACGAGTCGGGTTCAATAGTCGTATTCCCTCGAAAAATCCGGAAATGGGCCGGGTTGATGCCTACACTATCCAGTACCAGAGTATCGCGAACTGCGAAGGTCTCGGTTCTGTAATTCGAAGTATCGTCCTGAGTATAGGCGAGTACGGGCAGCAACAAGATAAAAACGAGTAGACAATACTTCATTACCTATACAACTTCGCCCAATGTAAATTATTTTGTGGAAATCTTTACAGGGGCCGTCTTCGTAAAAATACGATCTTATTTAATTTTGAGGGTTGAGAAGAGAGAAGAGAGAAGATAATAAAGAATAGAAATAAAAATAACCAATAATAAGGTATGAAGATCATCTCCTATAATGTTAACGGAATACGGGCGGCGATGCGCAAGGGATTTATCGAGTGGCTCACTCAGGCAAACCCGGACGTGATCTGCGTTCAGGAAACCAAGGCCACCGTGGATCAGGTCGATGTGAGTGAAATTGAAAATGCGGGATACCCATATCATTATTGGTACAGTGCTCAAAAGAAAGGATACAGCGGGGTGGCGATCCTTTGCAAAACCGAACCCAATCACATCGAATACGGAACGGGGATTGACTATATGGATGCCGAAGGACGGAACATACGTGTGGATTATAACGATGTTTCGGTGATGAGCTTATACCTTCCCAGTGGTACGAATTTGGATCGCCTGGAACACAAGCTCACCTATATGGCCGATTTTCAAACGTATGTGGATACATTGAAGAAAACGTTACCCAATTTGGTGATTTGTGGAGATTACAACATCTGTCATGAAGCCATCGACATTCATGATCCGGTCCGGAACAAGAACGTTTCCGGGTTCTTACCGGTAGAGCGCGAGTGGATCGGAAATTTCATCGACAGTGGTTTCATCGATTCCTTCCGGCATTTGAACAAAGAACCACATAACTATACCTGGTGGAGTTATCGGGCTAATGCCCGTGCCAATAACAAAGGGTGGCGTATCGATTATAATATGGTGTCTCAACCCTTGCAAGAAAATATAAAACGAGCCGTTATATTACCCGAAGCCCACCACAGTGACCATTGCCCTCATATGGTGGAACTGGATTTTAGCTAAGGTATTTCATAGCGCTCAGTAAATGGATTATGTAGGAACGGTCATTTATTCCCTGGTAATTGGATTTGCCATTTCAACCATTATAACGACCCTCCTGCAATGGTTGGCTCCCAAACGAATGCGAAAAAGCATAGAGCGGTTTGTATCGACCGGCATTAAGATCATTCGTATCGTTGGGATTGTTTGCGGAGTACTGACCTTTAGCACATTGGTAATTCAGTTGACCGGTAGAGGATTGCCGGAAAGGGCTTTTGGAGAATATGCGTTCCATTATTGGCTGATGCTGCTGGGATGCCCTTTGCTTACGCAACTGCTTTGGTTCGATAGAATTGGTCGATCAGGTATTTTTAGGATTTTGATAGGACTGGGGTTGCTTTTTTCTTCAGGGCGATTCATGGAGGAATTGATAATTACAATGAGCAGCTTTGAACGTGATCATCAGACCAACAATGGTCTGGTTTTAGGTTTCCTGTCATCCAATTTGGTTCGGTTCCTGTCCTTTGCGGCTTTGGTATGGCTGTTGCAGTCGGTCAATACAAGAAGAGACCTTTTAAATAAGAACAAAACCCAAATCTAACAGAAATGATAAAACAGATTATTGTCGGAATCGCCCTTATGGGACTCATGAGTTCTTGTGTTTCCTCTCAGATATTTGAAGACCTTAAGAAGGAGAATGAAGCCCTGAAGGCCGAGAACGAGGAACTCTATGCCCGTTTGGATGCCGTTGAAACGAGTGCCGATAAGTACAAGGTGCTAAACCTTCAAAAAGAGGTAGATCGTCTCAAGGCTGAAAACAGTCGGTTGGCCAGAGAGCTTCAGGCCGTGCAGAACAACTACGATCGTTTAAAGGAAAGTTACGATGCCCTGGATGAGAATAGCTCCTCCGCATTGTCTGAGAATTTTCAGCGTAACCGGAAACTTCTCACCGAACTGGAAGCAAAAGAAAAACAGCTTGCCGAAGAAAGTGCCCGACTTGATCAACTGCGTAGGGATCTTGCGAATCGGTCCCGGCGTGTAGATGAGTTGGAGGGGATAATTGCTGCCAAGGATGCTAAAATGAAGCAACTTAAGGACGCTATCTCAGCGGCCCTGACCAATTTCGAAGGGAATGGTCTTACCGTAGAACAGCGGGATGGGAAGGTATATGTCTCTATGGAGAATAAACTGCTTTTTGAAAGTGGTAGCTGGGCTGTGAATTCCAGGGGCCGCGAGGCGGTGCTCGCCCTGGGAGAAGTACTGGCTGTGAATAAGGAGATTGCCGTACTTATTGAAGGTCATACCGACAATGTTCCGTATGGAGGTAACGGGCCGCTTAAAAACAACTGGGATCTTTCCACCAAGCGGGCCACGGCCATTGTGGATATACTGGTTCAGAATTCGGGAATTCCAAAAGGGAATCTAACCGCCGCAGGGAGAGGAGAATATGCACCTCTGGCACCCAACAATACTTCAGAAGGAAGGGCAAAAAACCGTCGGATTGAGGTGATCCTTACACCTAAACTTGACGAGATCACAAAGCTTCTTAATGAAATTTAAAACCGTACGGGCATAGGGGTAAATTGTGTTATTTTTGTGTTCAAATTTTCTGAATGCGATACACGACCCTACCCAATACCGACCTCGAAGTAAGTAAGATCTGCCTGGGCACTATGACCTTTGGAAGGCAGAACACCGAAGCTGATGCCCATGCCCAACTTGATTACGCCCTGGATCGAGGGGTGAATTTTGTGGACACAGCCGAAATGTATGCGGTTCCTTTTACCATCGAAACCCAGGGGTTGACCGAGCAATACATTGGAACCTGGTTGGCCAAAACCGGAAATCGCGATAAGATCGTACTGGCCACCAAGATCACCGGGCCGGGCCGCGGTATCTTTAAGGACATTCGTCCCAACCTGGATTTCAGTAAGGAATCCCTGGACGATGCACTGCACAAAAGCTTAAAGCGCCTGCAAACAGACCATATCGATTTGTATCAATTGCACTGGCCGGAGCGTAATGTAAATGTGTTCGGACAACGTGATTATAGCCACAAGGGTAATGAGCAGTGGGAAGATAATATTGGCGAGATTCTGGACCGACTTGAAACGTATGTGAAAGAAGGTAAGATCCGTCATATTGCGGTGAGCAATGAAACTCCATTTGGATTGATGCGGTACATGGAAGAACATCGCAAGGGAAAAATGAAAATGGTTTCAACACAGAACGCCTACAGCTTGCTGCAACGTCGCGATGAAGCCGGACTTACCGAAGTGCTGCAAATGGAGAACATTGGCTACTTAGCCTATTCGCCGTTGGCGTTTGGCGTACTTTCCGGAAAATACCTCAATGGAGCCAAACCGGATGGCGCCCGGGTAACGCTGTTTCCAAATTACAGCAGATATAGTAGTGAAGGCTCACATCTGGCCACCGCGGAGTATCAAAAGATTGCCAAAAAACATGGACTAAGCCTTTCTCAAATGGCGCTTGCCTTCGTCACTGATCGTCCCTTTGTAACCTCCAACATCATTGGAGCTACTTCGCTTGATCAGCTCGCAGAGAACATTGATAGCGTGAATGTACGACTGTCAGGCGAAGTCTTGAAAGATATAGAGCGCGTCCATGCCGCTATGCCGAATCCGGCGCCTTAGTTCGCAGTACATTTTTGCTTTTGGAATTTGGAATTTGGGATTTGGGATTTGGGATTTGGATTTTTACCCTGAACCTGCCGAAGGGTATGATTTATCCAAACAGATACCTCACCACATCGTGCACCTTCGCTACTTTGATCACGTTGATGGTGTAATTCCCTTTGGGGAACTTGGCGTATTTAGAAACGATGATTGAACTGTAGCCCAATTTCTCGGCTTCAAGAATGCGCTGATCGATCCGGGTTACGGGGCGCACTTCTCCCGCGAGTCCTATTTCCGCGGCAAAGCATACCGATTTGTCGATTGCGATATCTACATTGGACGAAAGCACGGCGGCCACTACGGCCAGGTCGATAGCCGGATCATCAATGCTGATCCCGCCCGTAATATTCAGGAAGACATCTTTGGCACCCAGTTTAAATCCGGCACGCTTTTCCAATACCGCGAGCAACATATTGAGGCGCTTGGTGTTGTACCCTGTACTGCTCCGTTGAGGTGTGCCGTACACTGCTGTGCTCACCAGTGCCTGAATTTCGATCATAAGGGGTCTCATGCCCTCAAGAGTGGCAGCTACAGCAGTCCCGCTGAGGTCCTCTTCGGTTTTTGAGATGAGTATTTCCGAAGGATTGCTTACCTCCCGGAGTCCGTCACCCTGCATTTCGTAAATGCCCAGCTCATTGGTACTTCCAAAGCGATTCTTATTAGCGCGAAGAATTCGGTATATGTGATTCCGGTCACCCTCAAACTGCAATACCGTATCCACCATGTGCTCCAATATCTTGGGTCCGGCTATGTTTCCATCCTTAGTGATATGACCTATTAGAATCACCGGGGTCGCAGTTTCCTTGGCAAATCTGATGAGTTCTCCTGTACACTCCCTAATTTGACTGATACTACCCGCACTGCTTTCAATACTGTTTGTATGCAAGGTCTGAATGGAATCGATAACAACGATATCCGGTGCGGTTTCTTCGATCTGCCGGAAGATATTCTGGGTTTGCGTTTCGGTAAGGATCAGGCAGGTCTCCGAATCCGGGTGGATTCGCTCTGCACGCATCTTAATTTGTTGCGCACTTTCCTCTCCGGATACATATAAGGTCTTGTAGGGAAGTCTCAGCGCAATTTGTAGCATCAGGGTACTTTTCCCTATACCGGGCTCACCGCCCAACAGGGTAAGTGAACCGGGAACGATTCCGCCGCCCAACACCCGATTGAGCTCAGCATCCCTGGTGTCCAACCGGTTTTCAGTTTGGACAGATATTTCGGCAATCTTTTGAGGCTTAGTAACCCGTTTTACCGGACTCTCTGCAGTGCGCCAGGAGGTTTTTTCACCCTTCTG
>CAZTLE010000100.1:0-14764 GCA_964614415.1 uncultured Aureitalea sp.
CAACGACCGGGGAAAGATCCTGTTCAGACATTCGGAACTGATGTCCGTGAACATCAATAAAGGGGAATTTTGCCTTTAGCACCCATTCTCCGGGTACTACTAGCGTAGAGGTTGGATTGTATTCTTCAAAAGTCAGGTCCTGGGCAGAAAGTAATGGTGTCCAGAGGAATAGAAGTAGCAGGATGTGTTTCATCGGAAAGGATTAGATGTTCGAAAATACAAGCTTCCTCCTAAAAGGTAAAACAATTTAGACGGGTTTAACACGGAAGAAATAATTTCTTCTGATGTAACGGTCGAATTTGGTTACGGGTTGATTCCGTAAACTCTCTCAAGAATCAGGTTGGTCTCTTCAAGGGATTTAAAGACGTCAAAAGTCTTCCCCTGCGTACGTTGTGCTCCCATGGCGTTACCATACTGAGCCGCTCGGATGGTGTCCTGATCGTCCATAAGAAGCCCGAAAGCCACACCTCCTGCAAAGGAATCGCCACAGCCGGTGGTATCGACCACATGGTCTACCGGTACCGAAGGAACAAGCTCCTGTTTTAGAACCCCATTTTCCAGGCTATATACCATAACACCCCTGGAGTCAAGCGTTATGAAGAGTGACTGCAATCCGTGCTGTAAGCAATGCATGGCAAACTCGGGGAGTTTTTCTTCGGCCAGTTCATGCTCTTCTTCCAGGTAGTTTTCGCTGTATTCGTGTGAAAACCAGCTGCAACTCGCTTCTTCCAGATTCATCTTGAGTACATCGATGTAAGGCAGCCAGTCGTCGCGATCTACCCAAAAACGCAACACCCGATCTCCATGCACGGTAAGGGCCGTAGTAGGGCCATGGGCATCAAACACTATGGAACCTTCACTGTTCGCCTTAATATATTGAAGTGTATTAAGCGGAACTTCAAAATCGGTTACCGGAACACACACAAATACGTCACAATCGAGTAGGGGTTCAATGTCTTTGGTGCTGATGGGCGGCATAAAAGCAGTTTGCTTCTCTTCGCGCTTATTCTGATCGAGAAAAGTGAGGTGGATCACATCGCCACGATCGGAGTAGTCGTACACATATTCGGTGTTGATATTGGAATAGGCTCCAAGCAGCTCATCAATAGGGCCTTTGTCGGCCTTTCTGACATGCGTTACGGGATACACAGTCCCGCGATCACCAAGCAGGTTGGAAATGGCGATGGCAGTATGCGTGACACAACCGTATTTTTCAATGACCTCGCCGTGATGAGTGGTAATGGTATCCCTGGGAATAGGACCCAGTACAGCTATTTTAAGTTTGTCCGACATGTGCTTGTTTCAGTTCTTTCAAAAATAGGGAGTTATTTATAAAAAACACTATAACTCCTTTTCGGCTTCATCCTGCCCCATCATCATCAGGTAGGCCTTTAGGAAACCGTTGATATCGCCGTCCAAAACGGCATCTGTGTTTCCGGTTTCGTGTGCCGTTCGAACGTCCTTAACCAATTTGTAGGGATGGAGTACATAGTTTCTGATCTGAGAGCCCCATTCTATGGCCATCTTTCCGGCTTCGATCTCATCGCGTTGTGCCTGCCGCTTCCGCAACTCGATTTCATAAAGTTGGGACTTCAACATCTGCATGGCCTTTTCCCTGTTCTCTACCTGGGACCGGGTTTCGCTGTTATGAATTACGATGCCGCTGGGGTGGTGGGTTAGAATGGCTTTGGTTTCCACCTTATTCACGTTCTGACCTCCGGCGCCACTACTGCGGGCGAAATCCCAGGAGATCTCTGCGGGATTGATATCAATTTCTATGGTATCGTCAACCATGGGGTATACATATACTGAGGCAAAACTTGTGTGTCGCTTGGCATTGCTGTCGAAAGGGGAGATACGCACCAACCGGTGAACCCCATTCTCACTTTTCAACCAACCGAAACCGTACTCTCCGTCAATCTCCAGGGTAACGGTTTTCACACCGGCAACATCGCCGGGTTGAAAGTTGAGTTCTTTTACTTTGAATCCGTTTTTCTCGGCCCACATGAGGTACATCCGCATGAGCATTTGGGCCCAATCGCAACTCTCAGTTCCTCCGGCACCTGCGGTGATTTGAAGCACGGCGCTTAGATCATCCCCTTCGTCGCTCATCATATTCCGGAACTCAAGAGCTTCAATAAAATCATGTGCTTTGTTGTAGGCTTCCGCCACCTGCTCAGGGGTGCCTTCTCCCTCCTTAAAGAACTCGAAAAGAATCTCTGCTTCGTCCTTTAAATTTACGGAAGTCTCATAGTCCTCCACCCACTTTTTCTTCGTGCGGAGCAGCTTCATAAAGGCTTCGGCCTCTTTTGGATTGTTCCAGAAATCGGGATCGTAGGTTTTTTCTTCGTCGTTGGAAATCTCTATTTGCTTGCCATCAACGTCAAAGATACCTCCTTAACGCGTCCAGGCGTTCACTAAGATCTTTGAAATGATCTGTGGTAATCATAGGAAAAGTAATTTCAAACAAAAATAGAATTTCGACCGGGAAGTAAAAATCAAATTCGAAAATAAAAATAAGCTGTAACGAAAATGATCGTTCACAGCTCTATATTATATAATCGCTAATCCAAAATCCTGCGTTGGAAGTATCCGATAAAATGATGAAATGGTTATATTGCAGATGACGGAAATGAACGATGCAGGTTGGGTTAGCATTCATGACTATTTATGAGCAACGACTACCGCGATCCGGCTTTTAAGAAATGGCTGGATAAACTACAACAGGAAAGCTGGCAACTGGAATTGATCATCTCGGGGTTTGCCATTTATGGTCTTTTTGTGGCCTATGAACCCTTGCTTAAGGCTACGGTGACGGCTCAGAATGACCAGAAGATATATCAGTTTATTGCCGGGGCAGTAGGACTTACCGCTTGTTCGATATTGTTGTTTAATCTGCTACTGCACGTTGTAATCCGGGGATTGTGGATTGGTGCACTGGGGCTTCGTTATGTGTCCGGAGACATTGATTACGAAAAGCTCAATTACAGTGAGAGGTTCACCCGTTTTCTAAAGAAGCGAATCGTTTCTTTCGACAAGTATATTGCTACGCTGGAGAACTATTGCAGCATCTTATTTGCCATTTCCTTTTTGCTCATTTTCTATTTCCTTGGCATTGTGACCACGGTACTTGCGATTGCCGGGGTGGCCATATTCATTCTCGATGATGCCGACGGGGTCATGGAGGTGATCGGGATCGTTCTCATCGTTTTCATTCTCATCGGTATGCTCCTTACTCTGATCGACTTTGTAGGTCAGGGTATACTCAAAAAGAACAAGTGGGTAGCTCGCATTTATTTTCCAGTGTACTGGGTGTTCAGCTTTCTTACCCTTTCGTTTTTGTACCGGCCGCTGGTCTATAATTTCCTGGACAATCGTTTCGGAAAACGGCTCATGATAGCACTTATACCGTTTTACGCTTTACTCGTGTTCATCGCGTCACTGGAATACAGGGGCTCAAATTACTTTAGCTTTGACGACAGCTCGACTTCCTATATCTCCAACAGTAGGAATTATGCGGATGAATTAAAGGAAAGCGACGATTTTGTACGGGTGGCAACCGTTCAATCCAGAGTGATAACCGATCCCTATGTACATGTATTTGTATTGCTGAATGAGAACGTTGAAAACTATCTGTTTTCCATGAATGGTGAGTTACAACCTGAAGATGATGAAAGGGGACTGCGTTCTAATATCAATATTACGGGAAGCGACGGAATTCAGGATCTGCCGCTTCGGAAGTTAGATAGTGTTCGGCGAGAATATCTAAAGACCGTAAACGAAAACTATAGTGTTGTTATTGATTCTATTAAGTACAATCCCGAATTTGTACTCACTTCAAACAATAATGACCAACTGGGCTTTGAATCTTTTATAAATATTAAGACTTTAGCAGAAGGGAAACACGTACTCCGTCTGAAACGCCTCAGATTGCAAAAGGGAGATACAGTTCAAAGTAACCGCGTAACCATCCCTTTTTGGTATTTTAAGAATCCGTAAAAAATGACGAAATGAAAAGAAATAGCATACTCCTTGCACTGTTGTTCACCTTCGGAACGCTCAGCGCACAATTTCTTGATGGAAAGAAGGGCCTTCAAAAGTTTACAGGCTATTTTACATTTCACTACTCGGATGATGAGAGCAGCATCTTTTTGGAAGTCGATAAGCTCGATGAGGAATTCCTGTACGTGCATTCCCTGAGTACCGGGGTGGGTTCTAATGACATCGGTTTGGATCGTGGACAGATAGGCAACGGAGTGGTGGTGAAGTTTATCAAAAGCGGCAATAAGCTCCTTTTGATCCAACCCAATCAGCGATACCGGGCCAATACCGATAATGCGCTGGAACGCAGAAGTATAGAACAGGCCTTTGCCAAATCGGTCCTACACGGGTTTCCCATAAAAGAGACAAAGGATAGTACATATATTGTGGATTTGACACCCTTCCTTATGAAGGATGCACATAATGTTGCCGGCCGACTGAAGGCGAATAAAGAAGGGACGTACAAGGTAGATGCTTCCCGAAGCACCCTTTGGATGGATAACACAAAGGCATTCCCCAAAAATGTAGAGTTTGAGGCATTGCTCACCTTTGCCGGACAGCCAACCGGCCGCAATCTGAGAAGCGTGACTCCGGATGCCACGGCCGTTACCGTGATCCAGCACCACAGCTTTGTAGAACTGCCGGATGACGGTTATACTCCGCGGGTATTCGATCCCAGAAGCGGCGCTATTTCTATGAGCTACCTGGATTATGCTACCCCGATATGGGAGCCGATCAACAAGCGATTTATCGTACGGCACAGACTGGAGAAGAAAGAACCTAATGCCGCTGTTAGTGAAGCCGTAGAACCCATTGTGTATTACCTGGACCCCGGCACCCCGGAACCGGTACGATCGGCACTCCTCGATGGTGCCCGGTGGTGGAACCAGGCGTATGAGGCAATCGGTTACAAAGATGCCTTTCAGGTGAAGATGCTGCCACCGGATGCGGACCCCATGGATCTTCGATACAATGTGATTCAATGGGTACACCGTTCAACCCGCGGTTGGAGTTACGGCGCCAGTGTTCGCGATCCACGGACGGGAGAGATATTAAAGGGACATGTAAGCTTGGGAAGTCTTCGTATACGACAGGATTTTATGATTGCACAGGCCTTGATGAACAAGCCCTTCGCACAACGGGATGACAATCACAATACCATGCTGGAAATGGCGCTCGCGAGAATTCGACAGCTTTCTGCCCATGAGGTGGGCCATACTATTGGATTTGCGCACAATTTTGCCGCTAGCACGAATAATCGCGCCAGCGTAATGGATTATCCGCATCCAATGCTCACCGTCAATGGCGGTCAGGTAGATTTTAGTAACGCGTACGCTGTAGGTATTGGTGACTGGGACAAGGTAACGGTAGCTTATTCCTATGGCGATCCGTCAGCCGGGATCAGCGAAAAAGATTATTTGAACAGTGTTCTTACAAATGCCTATAATAGTGGGTTGCGATTCATCTCCGACAGTGACGCCCGGGCCAGGGGTGGAGCTCACGGAAAAGCACACCTGTGGGATAATGGAGCGAATGCTACACAGGAGTTGGAAAATGTCTTGAATGTTCGTAAAACTGCGATGATCAACTTTTCAAAAGATAATATCCGCACAGGAGAGGCGTATTCGGTATTGGAAGATGTGTTCGTACCATTGTACTTCTTTCACCGGTATCAAACCGAAGCAGCTGTAAAGCTAATAGGCGGACTGGATTACAATTATGCGGTTAAAGGCGACGGCAGTACTATAGTGGAGGCATTACCCGCCAAAGAACAGCAAGCTGCTCTTGACATGGTTTTGGCCACTTTAAAGACTGAAAACCTCGCCGTACCCAAAGACAAACTGGAGTTATTTCCCCCCAGGGCTTTCGGGTACTGGAGAAGCAGGGAATCCTTCCAAAGTAAGATGGGCGTTGCATTTGATGCGCTTGGTGCCGCTGCAACGGCGTCGGATATGACCCTGGGATTGCTGCTACACCCGGAGCGTGCAAATCGATTGGTACAACAAAAGGCGCTAGACTCGCGGAACATAGGTTTGGAGGATGTATTGTCCGAACTGGTTAAAACGACCTTCGAATCCCGCGTTAGATCCGGTTACGCGGAAGAAGTACAACGCACTATTCAGTACACAACCCTTCAGCATCTCATGCAATTGGGCGTTCACGGAAACAGTCTGCCACAAACCAAAGGCATAGTAAATGAAAAGATAGACAGCTTGCAGCGTATGCTGGCCGGTAATTCGGATTCCTTTTCCAAAGAATTGGGCAGGGAAATTGCCAATTACAAAAAGCAACCTGATAAATTCAAAGCCAAACCTACCCCCAAAATACCTGACGGAAGCCCTATTGGAAGCTATCAATGTTATCACGATTCTTCACTTTATTCCGAATGATATGAAAAGAAGTTGGGTACTCATTATACTGTTGGCATGGGGAAGCCTTTGCGCACAACAGGACGAAAAATACGTTCAGCAATTAGCTGATGAATTCACTGCGAAGCTTGCTGAAAGAGGTATTCAGAATTATTTCTCTGCCACCTTTTATTGCATGGGGAACATTCAAATGTTCCGAATGAATGACGGCTCTATGTGCTCATCAAAAGGCACGTACGTGGAGACCTATGTGTTTTGGACCGAATCCGATGATGAGGCATGGGTGAAAAAAATGGATAATTGCGGATTGTTCCTTTCGGTGCAATTGGAGGATAATTCGCTGCTGAGTCTGGTGCAGGAAAGACAATCCGATTTGGAACAAATGGCTGTGAAGCCGTTCGAGACCGAGGATATGAAGGAGGGAGTACCCAGTCAGCGAACCTCCATCCATAATTGCATTAGGGCGTACGACTTCCATTTGGAAACCAAAATGTTCCAGCAGGAGTTCAATACCATGGCGTTTATCGAAGCCTCAAAAGACGATACAAACCTTAACTACGAGTATAATTCACAACTGGCCATGTTCGGTGTAAACGCTCAGTGTGAAGCGCTGGTAAAGGCTTTGGATGCAGACGGCCAGTTTAAAAGAATGTAATTCCGGAATATATCAATGACCATAGACTTACGAAGCGATACGGTGACCAAACCCACTCCTGGAATGATGGAGGCCATTATGAATGCCAGGGTAGGAGACGACGTGTACAAAGAAGATCCGTCTGCCAACGAATTGGAGAATCGCTTGGCCGATATGTTTGGCATGGATGGAGCGCTGTTCTTTCCAACGGGGAGCATGGCGAATCAGGCGGCCATAAAGCTTCATACCAATCCCGGGGAACAACTCATTTGCGATAAATGGGCCCATGTATACAATTACGAAGGAGGTGGCGTATCCTTCAATAGCGGAGTGTCCTGTAAGCTGGTGGATGGAAACAGAGGGATGATCACTGCCGCTCAGGTCGAGGCGGCTATCAACCCACCGGACTTCTACCACAGCCCGTTGACTACATTGGTTTGCCTGGAAAATACAACCAACAAAGGAGGTGGAGCTTGCTATGACTTCAAGGAAATGAAAAAGATCCGGCTGATATCGGAGGCGAACAACCTTAAGTTGCATCTGGATGGCGCGCGCCTTATGAATGCCATAGTAGCTAACAAGGAAGACCCCAGGGAATACGGAAAACTCTTCGATACAATATCAATATGTTTAAGCAAAGGTCTGGGTACTCCGTTGGGATCTGTCTTAATAGGACGTCGTGATGTCATGCAAAATGCAATGCGCGTCCGCAAGGTGCTGGGTGGAGGTATGCGCCAGATCGGCTATATGGCGGCAGCGGGCCTGTATGCGTTGGACCATCATGTAGATCGTCTTGCTGAGGACCATCAAAAGGCGTTGGAAATAGCGCTGGTGTTAAAAGATCAGTCCTGGGTAAGCGTGGTGGAACCTACCGAAACGAATATTGTGATCTTCTATTTATCCAAGGATATGGACGAAGAGACCTTCCTTAAGGATATGGAGGATAAGGGTATCAAAATAAGCAATATGGGCCAGGGGAAACTGCGTATAGTGACACACCTGGATTACACCCGTGAAATGCATGATCACCTCCTCGGAATCCTAAATAGTTACGCATAAAAAAACTCCCGGTAAGGGAGTTTTATATTGATTGGCAGAGTTAATTTATATCTCATTAACTTCCGCGCCCGGTGCGTTTTTCTGAACGGACTCAATCCCATTGTTCATCCCGCTTTCCGAAGCATACATCTGGCTACTTCCGATTACCTGACCATTCGTTGCCTTAAGGTTGAAGTGGTGCTTACCATTTTTGGCAACTTTTCTTTCAAAAAGGTCGTCATTGGAGCAGTTCTTCTGAACGGAAGCGATCCCATTCTGTGCAGCAGACTTAGAGTTGTACATTTCGCTGGAAAGAATCACCTGTCCATTGGCTGCTTTCAATACAAAATGAAACTGGCCGGACTTCTCATTTTTCTTTAGTTCGAACATATTTTTTGATGTTTAACAGATTATACATTGTTACTGAGGTATAAAGATCGAAAAAAAATCTGAATACGATATCGGTGAAAAATGAAATAATTCGGGTAATTGTTAAAGAAAAATGCGCTTTATCCGCTTAATCGATCGGATAGTCGAAAAAACAAAGTAAAAATGACGGAGTGTTAACATAGTTGCACTAATTTCGCATCGAAATATTCATAGATCCTCACTTTACAAAGCCTAGCATTAAGCATCAACCTACGAGAATTCCCATTTTTGGGAATTCTCTTTTTTTGATGGATATTTGAATGGGTATATGCTCTCAAATCCGTTATAATTCCATGAATATGAAGTATCTGGTACTTTCCGCTTTTATGTTGTTCTCCGTATTGGTTTCTGCTCAGACTGAAAAGACAGCACTCAGTTGGCTTACCAATTTCAATGAAGCCAGGGCGCTGGCTAAGGAAAAGAAGAAACCTATTTTGCTTTATTTCACAGGCAGCGATTGGTGTGCCCCATGTAAAATGCTTAAGAAAGATTTCTTCGATTCGGACGAGTTCAAGGGAATGGCGGACGAGATGATCCTGGTTATGATCGATTATCCCCGCAATACGGAACTGATCACCCCTGAGCAACTGGCGTATAATAAAACCGTTATCGCCGATTATAATAGAGAAGGTGTGTTTCCCAAAGTACTTGCATTCAGTGCAGGAGGGAAAAAACTAGGGGATATTGCCGGATACAGCCGGTTACGCGATCCCGGCAATCATTTCAAATTCGTAGAACGGTATTTACGGTCCGAATAGACTATTTAAACAGATCCAGTCCAGGAATATTGGGCATTCCTTCCTTGGCAACTGCTGCGATTTCCGCTTCATGGACATTTGTTGCCTTTTCGATGGCACGATTTAATGTGAGCAACAGGTAGTCTTCCAGTTGTTCTTTATCCTCCAACAGTTGGTCATCAATCTCGATTTGTTTGATCGTTCTGTTTGCGGTAATAGTGACTTTTAAAAGCTGATCTGAGCTTTCTTCATCGATGAGCACCGAATCAAGTCGCTTCTTGGTAGCTTCGACTTTTTCTTTCGTCTCCTTCAGCTTTCCCATCATTCCCATAAAATCTCCAAACATGTCTTCGTTTTTTTGTTGCTGCAAATTTACTATTTTGGAAGGGTATAAATCAACATATTTTGTTATGAAAAAAATCGCTGCTTTTTCTTTGGTATCCCTTATTTTTGCCGCTTCGTGCACGACCAAAGAAAAGTCCGAGAACACTATGGATATTACGCCGCCGAGAGCAGATAAAATTGCGAAGAACCTTGAAATACATGGCGATTCCCGCATTGATAACTATTACTGGCTCAATGATCGTGATAATGAAGAGGTGATTGATTACCTGGAACGCGAGAACGATTATTACGAGAAAATGACGGCGCATACCAATGAATTTCAGGAAGACCTCTTCGAAGAAATGAAGGCACGAATTAAGGAAGACGACGAGTCCGTTCCCTATTTCTACAACGGGTATTTCTACATCACGAGATATGAGACGGGAAAGGACTATCCGATTTATACCCGAAAGAAGGGGACACTGGATGCCGAGGAGGAAGTCCTTTTTGATGTAAACGATATGGCAGAAGGACATTCGTACTACCGATTGGTAGGTCTGAATGTAAGTCCGGATAATAAATGGGCGGCCTTTGGGGTAGATACAGTGAGCCGTCGAAAGTACACCATTCACATTAAGAACCTCGAGACGGGAGAGATTCTTCCGGAAGCCATCCCAGTGACTACGGGAGGCTCCACCTGGGCGAACGACAGCGAAACACTTTTCTATACCAAGAAGGACGAGGAGACGCTGCGATCAGATCGCATTTACCGACATAAAAAGGGAACCGATGTAGGGCAGGATCAGCTGATTTTTACTGAAAGCGATGAGACCTTCGGAACCTATATATACAAGACAAAATCCAGAAAATTCCTCGTTATAGGTAGTTACAGTACATTGACTTCTGAATTTCAAATTCTGAATGCCGATACACCCGATGAAGAATTCACGGTCTTTCAGCCGCGTGAACGAGGACTGGAGTATGGAATTTCTCACTACGACGGCCATTTCTATGTACTGACCAATAAGGATGATGCTACCAATTTCAAGCTCATGAAAACGCCTGAAACCGCGACCACTCAGGATAACTGGGAAGAGGTGATAGGTCATCGGGACGATGTACTGCTTGAGGACATAGATATCTTCAGGGACTATCTTGTGGTAAGTGAGCGTAGTAATGGTTTGAATAAGATCCGGATCATGCGCTGGGACGGAACGAACGAATACTATTTGCCTTTCGATAATGAGACGTATACGGCTTACACGACTCAGAATATCGAGTTCGATACGGCCGTTCTTCGTTACGGTTATAATTCGTTGACAACTCCGGCTTCGGTGATCGATTTCAATATGGACACTCAGGAAAAGGAGGTCAAAAAGGAGACTGAGGTACTGGGTGGCACGTTCGATAAGAACAATTACGAATCGAGAAGGGTTTGGGCCACAGCGGCCGATGGCACCAAGGTGCCCATCTCCATGGTTTACAGAAAGGGAATGGAGCTGAATGGAAAGAACCCCTTGTTGCTCTACGGATATGGCTCGTACGGAGCGACCATTGATCCTTACTTCTCTACTTCCAGGTTAAGTCTTCTGGACAGAGGCTTTATTTATGCCATTGCACACGTTCGGGGAGGACAATATCTTGGACGTCAGTGGTATGACAATGGAAAGCTATTCACCAAGAAGAATACGTTTACCGATTTTGTCGACGCCTCAAAATACCTTATCGAAGAAGGATATACCTCGAAAGACCATCTCTATGCCATGGGAGGTTCAGCAGGAGGTTTGCTAATGGGTGCTGTTGTTAACCTCGCGCCCGAACTTTACAACGGGGTTGTAGCAGCGGTTCCGTTTGTGGATGTGGTTACTACCATGTTGGACGATAGTATTCCGCTTACCACCGGCGAATATGACGAATGGGGCAACCCGAATGAAGCCGAATATTACGAATACATTAAATCCTATTCACCTTATGATAATGTAGCGGCAAAGGAATATCCTAATATGTTGGTAACTACAGGCTTACATGATTCTCAGGTACAATACTGGGAACCGGCCAAATGGGTGGCCAAACTTCGGGAAATGAAGGCCGGAAACAATATCCTGTTATTACACACCAATATGGACGCGGGACACGGGGGCGCTTCCGGCCGATTTGAGGCATTGAAGGAAGTCGCCAGGGATTATGCCTTTTTGTTGGATATGGAAGGCATACAGGAGTAATTAAAATATTTGATATACCTTTGTACGGTTTAAAATAGGGTTTG
This sequence comes from uncultured Aureitalea sp., assembly GCA_964614415.1. Taxonomy (GTDB): domain Bacteria; phylum Bacteroidota; class Bacteroidia; order Flavobacteriales; family Flavobacteriaceae; genus CAZTLE01. The sequence goes on from CAZTLE010000100.1 coordinate 11,839, forward strand.
ACATCACACCTAACTAACAACTCTTTTATGAAGAAAAAAGTTAAAGCCCATGACAATGTGTTGGAATTAATCGGAAACACACCGCTAGTTAAGCTCAACCACATTACCTCACACATGGACGGTCACTTTTTCGCTAAGGTAGAAGCATTCAATCCTGGGCATTCAACAAAGGATAGAATTGCACTCTACATCATCGAACAGGCTGAGAAAAAAGGTATTCTTAAGCCCGGTGACACAATTATTGAAACGACCAGTGGTAATACAGGTTTTAGTATTGCCATGGTGAGTATATTAAAGGGGTATGAATGTATTTTGGCGGTTAGCTCAAAATCCTCTCCCGATAAGATTGATATGTTGAAGGCTATGGGGGCTCAGGTATATGTATGCCCGGCCCATGTGCCTGCCGATGATCCCCGTTCGTATTATGAAGTGGCCAAGCGCCTCCATGACGAGATAGCGGGTTCCGTATATATCAATCAGTACTTCAACGAATTGAATATAGACGCACATTATCATACGACCGGACCCGAAATTTGGGAGCAAACCGGCGGTATGATTACACACCTTGTGGCCTGCAGTGGAACAGGGGGGACAATTTCGGGGACATCGCGTTTTCTGAAGGAACAAAACCCCGATATCCAAGTTATTGGTATCGATGCCTACGGCTCGGTACTCCAAAAGTATCACGAGACCCGGGAGTTTGACTCCAATGAGATCTATCCATACCGAATTGAAGGCTTGGGTAAGAACCTGATACCAACAGCTACTGACTTCGATCAAATTGATACCTTCATTAAAGTTACGGACGAGGAAAGTGCCCATACGGCACGTGAACTTGCACGTACGGAAGGCCTTTTCATGGGATACACCAGTGGCGCTGTAGTGCAGGGACTTAAGCAACTGCAGGAGCAGGAGGTATTCACTCCTGAGAGTGTTGTAGTTGCCATCTTCCCGGATCACGGATCACGCTACATGAGTAAAGTCTATAGTGATGCCTGGATGCAGCAACAAGGCTTTGCAGATGCCGAAAAGGAAGGTGTAGCGAGCGTAGAATACATAAAATAAAGAAAATCAAATAGATAGGACCGTCCACCTTTGGTGGGCGGTTTTTTTATTCCCCAAAAAGTCCATGGTAGAACTGAATTATTTGCCTAATTTTGTGCCTTGATTGAAATCCAGCTGAATTGATGAAAGATCTATTTGACAAGATTTACAAGGATAAGGGACCGTTAGGCCGGTGGGCAGAACAAGCAGAAGGATATTTTATTTTTCCGAAGTTGGAAGGTCCTATTTCCAATAGAATGCGGTTCAAAGGGCGTGAGGTAATCACCTGGAGTATTAATGACTACCTGGGATTGGCCAATCATCCGGAAGTGCGGAAGGTGGATGCCGAGGCCGGCGCCAAATACGGTTCCGCCTATCCGATGGGTGCCCGCATGATGAGTGGTCATACCGACCTTCACGAGCAGTTGCAGGAGGAGTTAGCAGCTTTTGTACATAAGGAGGCCGCTTATTTACTGAATTTCGGATATCAGGGTATGGTTTCTACTATTGACGCTCTGGTTTCCAAAGATGATGTCATCGTATATGATGTAGACGCTCATGCCTGTATTATTGACGGTGTTCGATTGCATATGGGGCAGCGCTTTACGTACAAGCACAATGACCTTGATAGTATTGAAAAGAACCTGAAGCGTGCCACCAAAATGGCAGAAAAGACCGGAGGAGGAATTCTGGTAATTTCTGAAGGTGTTTTCGGAATGCGCGGAGAGCAAGGGAAACTCAAGGAGATCTGTGCCCTTAAGAAGAAATATGACTTCCGACTCTTTGTAGATGATGCTCATGGCTTTGGAACCCTTGGTGAGACAGGGGCCGGAGCAGGAGAGGAGCAAGGGGTTCAGGATCAGATAGATGTGTACTTTGCCACTTTTGCGAAGTCCATGGCAAGTACCGGAGCTTTCATTGCAGCCGACACCGAGATCATTCAGTATTTAAAATACAACCTTCGCTCTCAGATGTTCGCTAAGTCATTGCAAATGCAATTGGTGGAAGGTGCGTTGAAGCGTTTGGATATGATGCGTACCATGCCCGAGTTGAAAGAAAAACTTTGGGAGAATGTAAATGCTTTACAAGGCGGTTTGCGCGAGCGCGGTTTTGACCTGGGAACCACACAGAGTTGTGTAACCCCGGTATATCTGAAGGGTAGTATTCCGGAGGCGATGGCACTGGTTAAGGATTTGCGTGAGAACCACGGCGTATTCTGCTCGATTGTGGTGTACCCGGTAATTCCAAAAGGACTGATCCTCTTACGTATGATCCCTACGGCATCACACACCATGCAGGATATTGAAGAAACACTGGAAGCGTTCTCATCTATTCGTGAGCGACTGGAAAACGGAACCTACAAGCGACTTTCTGCTGCCGTAAGCGCAGCGATGGGCGAGTAGTTCAGGAAAGCATAGAAATTTAAACAACCATTCGTCTTAGGCGGATGGTTTTTTCTTGGGTATATTAAGAGGTTGGAGATGCATTTTAAAACAGCCATTCTTCGATTCTATTTCGCCACACATTTGTTCCTAGCACTTTTGATCATAAGGCCTTTGCGTTGCGGAAAACCGTAATTCTAAGTTGAATTTGCTATATTCCGATTTCAGTAACCCCGTGTATGGAGTTCCGCTCTCTTAAATACCTCAAAGTGGCTTTTTTTAGCCTGTGTTTGTTATTGGGATCTCCGGTCACTAATGCTCAGACTGCTTCGGATAGCATCAAAATACATCAGACCAGGTACTACAACGGTCTGATGTATTTTGATGCTATCCGAAGCAGTCTGAGCATTAAAATACATCAGACCAGGTACTACAACGGTATTTCAGAAACTATGAGGAGTGCCGACCTGGACAGGGAACCAAACGTTGGGCAGTAGCTT
>CAZTLE010000101.1:0-14755 GCA_964614415.1 uncultured Aureitalea sp.
CATTTTCATTCGGTATTCCTTGAAGTTTGGAATCCCCTTGAAGTAGTTGGTATAGTGTCGGCGGGTTTCAAAAACGCCCAGTTTTTCCCCTTTCCAGTCGATCGCCATTTGCAGGTGCCGTCTTGCGGCTTCCACGCGTTCCAGCATGGTGGGAGGTGCCAGGTGCGTTCCGGTAGCGAAGTAGTGCTTTACCTCTTTAAAGAACCACGGATAGCCTATACTGGCCCGTCCAATCATCGCGCCATCCAGGCCATATTTGTCGCGCATTTCCATAGCGCGTTCCGGACTGTCCACGTCCCCGTTCCCGAAAACCGGTATATGCATTCTTGGGTTGTTCTTTACCTCGGCGATGGGTTTCCAGTCGGCGTCTCCTTTATACATCTGCGCCCGGGTGCGTCCGTGAATGGAAATCGCCTTGATTCCCACATCTTGCAAGCGTTCGGCTACTTCGACGATCTTGATCGAATCATGGTCCCAGCCCAGTCGCGTTTTCACGGTAACCGGTAATTTGGTGTGCTCAACCATGGCCTTAGTGAGGCTCACCATGAGATCAATATCTTTCAAAATCCCGGCACCGGCGCCTTTGCTAACCACCTTCTTTACGGGGCAACCAAAGTTAATATCGATGATATCCGGACCGGAAGCCTCGACAATCTCCACGCTTCGCAACATGGATTCCAAAACAGCTCCGAATATCTGGATGCCCACAGGCCGTTCCTTCTCGTAAATGTCCAGCTTCATCACACTTTTCGCAGCGTCCCGGATAAGCCCTTCCGAAGAGATGAACTCGGTATACACCACATCGGCCCCCTGCTCCTTGCAAAGAGCTCTGAACGGAGGATCACTCACATCCTCCATGGGAGCGAGTAACAGCGGAAAATCTCCTACGTCTATGTTGCCGATCATTGCCATAGCTGCTGCAAAAATAACCATAAATGAGTGATTGCGCGAAATTACACACAAAAGCCCCTTTTTTGCGTTATCTTTGCACGCTGAATCTACGGATACTGAGAATGAAGAACATTCGGAATTTTTGCATTATTGCGCATATTGACCACGGTAAAAGCACCCTGGCCGATCGACTTTTGGATACCACCGGAGCGGTTACGGCCCGGGAAAAACAGGATCAGCTGCTGGACAATATGGATTTGGAGCGCGAGCGGGGTATTACCATTAAGAGTCACGCCATTCAAATGGAGTACACCTATGAAGGAGAAGAGTATATTCTGAATCTGATCGATACGCCTGGTCACGTTGATTTCTCGTACGAGGTGTCACGTTCCATCGCGGCCTGCGAAGGGGCGTTGTTGGTGGTGGATGCTGCTCAAAGTATTCAGGCGCAAACTATTTCCAATCTGTACCTCGCCCTGGAAAACGACCTGGAAATCATTCCCGTTTTAAATAAGGTTGACCTGCCTTCGGCAAATCCGGAAGAGGTTACCGACGATATCGTAGACCTCCTGGGTTGCGATCCCGAGGAGGTGATTCCGGCCAGTGGTAAGACAGGTATCGGAGTAGAAGATATTCTTCAGGCCATTATCGAGCGCGTGCCTGCTCCCGAAGGAAATCCCGACGAGTCACTGCAGGCGCTTATCTTCGATTCGGTATACAATCCGTTCCGCGGGGTAGAGACCTATTTCCGGGTGCTCAACGGAGAGATTCGAAAAGGCCAACACATCAAATTCATGTCCACCGGCAAGTCGTATTTTGCTGACGAGGTGGGTACCCTGAAGCTAAAACAACAACCCAAACCGGTGATCAAGACCGGAGATGTGGGTTACCTTATAACGGGTATCAAAGATGCCCGCGAAGTGAAGGTGGGAGACACCATTACCGACGCGAAACACCCAACGACCAATATGATCGAAGGGTTCGAAGATGTGAAACCCATGGTATTCGCCGGAATCTATCCGGTGGACACCGAAGACTATGAAGAGCTTCGTGCCTCCATGGAGAAGTTGCAGCTCAACGACGCCTCTCTGGTATTCCAGCCCGAAAGTTCGGCGGCGCTTGGTTTCGGATTCCGTTGCGGTTTCCTCGGTATGCTTCACCTGGAGATCATCCAGGAACGTCTGGAGCGTGAGTTCGACATGACCGTAATTACAACCGTTCCTAACGTTTCGTATCACGCCTACACTAACAAAGAGCCAGAAACGGCCGTCCTGGTAAACAATCCGTCCGATCTGCCCGAGCCTTCCAAACTCAACCGGGTAGAAGAACCGTATATCAAGGCTAGCATTATAACCAAATCCGATTTCATTGGACCCGTGATGTCACTGTGCATTGAAAAGCGGGGACAGATCACGAATCAGACCTACCTTACTCAGGACCGAGTTGAGTTGAGTTTCGATATGCCTCTGGCCGAGATTGTTTTCGATTTTTACGATCGGCTTAAAACGGTTTCTCGGGGTTATGCCTCTTTCGATTATTCGCCCATCGGAATGCGTACCTCCAAACTCGTTAAGGTGGATGTGCTTCTCAACGGCAACACGGTGGATGCCCTTTCCGCCTTGCTGCACCAGGAAAACGCCTACGATATCGGGAAGAAAATGTGTGAAAAGCTGCGTAAGCTAATCCCAAGACAACAGTTCGACATTCCCATCCAGGCAGCGATTGGGACCAAAGTGATTGCGCGGGAAACGGTAAAGGCGTTGCGTAAGGATGTTACCGCTAAGTGTTACGGAGGGGATATCTCCCGTAAACGTAAACTCCTCGAAAAGCAGAAGAAGGGTAAAAAACGAATGCGTCAGGTGGGTAATGTTGAGATCCCTCAGGAAGCGTTTATGGCGGTTCTTAAACTGAACGACTAGCTACCTCCACAAGTTACTCCGGCCGCTTCGAGGTCGGCAATGTACACATCAAAGGACACCCCGGTATTTTCACCATTCACCGAAGCATTGCCGTCGCCTTCGTTACAAACCTCAAATTCTGTCGTCTGTGGAGAACTGCAGCGAGTGCAGGTTCGCGTATTGTCGTCTGAGCACGATGTGACGAGAAACCCTGTTAAAAGACCGGACAAAATTGTTGCTTTTATTTTCTGAAATCTCATGTCTGAAAGTGATTCACGAAAGTAGTACTTTCCAAACACATTTGTAACGGCGAAGCCCGGAATATATTTCTTGAGCCCGCCAATTCTCATCTCTTTCCCGCGACTTTTTTGGTTACTTTTAGTTTGTGGAAACCATACAACGTGATGTTACAATTGTGGGCGCGGGTCCGGCCGGCGCTGCTTGTGCTCTTATGCTCTCGCGTAGTGGGTTATCCGTTGCTGTTTTGGACAAGGCTGATTTTCCCCGTGATAAGATCTGCGGAGATGCGTTGAGCGTGGATGTGGTAAATCAGTTGGAAAAAATCTCGCCGAAACTGGCGGAAGACTTTCATTCCCTTTCTGAAAAAGTGCCCTCCTATGGGGTCACCATCTATGCCCCCAGCACCAAAGCACTGCACATACCATTCGTTCATAAACAACGATACAAATGCGGTTACCTGTGTGAGCGCAGTGTGTTTGACAACCTTCTGGTTTCGCACATGAAACAGGCTGAGAATGTTACTTTTTTTCCGAAGCAAAAAGTGGCCCAGATGGAAAGGTCCGAAAGCGGCGTTACCGTTCGAACTCAGGATCGCTTGTTTTCTTCCTCCATGGTTCTCGGTGCGGACGGAGCGCAATCCGTCGTTGCCAGATCTTTAAGAAAATCTGGCATTGATCGCCGGTACTATAGTGCCGGTTTGCGCATGTATTATGACAATGTGGGTGGTTTTTCCGAAGGAAACTATATCGAGTTGTTCTTCTTTAAAAAGATCCGGCCCGGATATCTCTGGGTGTTTCCGTTACCTGACGGAAAGGCCAATGTGGGTATTGGGGTGCTGTCTTCGGCGGTAACCCGTCGTTCTCTGAATCTTCGTGAGATTCTCAGCGACCTTCTGGCAACGCATCCGGTGTTGCGCGACCGATTTAAGGATGCTATCGCCATGGAATCTCCACAAGGATTCGGGCTTCCACTTGGCGGGAAAAAGCGGCGTATTTCGGGAGATCGTTTTTTATTGTTGGGGGATGCCGCCGGACTTATTGACCCTTTTTCCGGAGAAGGGATCGCCAATGCTATTCGTAGCGGCCGATTCGCGGCCGATCACGTGCTCAAATGCTTTTCTGAAAATAACTTCTCACCGGCATTCAACCGCCGGTACGACGCTGAGATCTATCGACTCATGCAAAAAGAATTTCGAATTAGCCGGACGCTTCAGAAAATGTGCTCCCACCCCTGGCTTTTCAACAAAGTGGTTCGCAATGCCAACAGGAATGAACACCTTAAGGGATTTCTTACGGGAACGCTTTCAGATATTGAACAGAAGAAGTTATTGGCCCGTCCGGGCTTCTACTATCGCTTATTCTTCGGATGAGGTGTCGGGCGCATTATTATCGTCTTTCCCGTCTTTCAGCTCTTTGCCCAGGTATACAAGACGCCACCCCTCTTTTATATTGGCGGCGTTATTGTTCTGTGACGAAATGATCGTAAGCTCGCCTTTCTTGTCTTTTATGAATATCGGAATGCTATTCTTCTCTGCCTCGATCATGTCAATGACTCGTTGATAATCGGTCGAATTGGAGATAGGTGCCTCATGTATGGTTGGATACTTTTGAGCGACCAGATTGATGGAGGCATAATCATCATTCATGGAAAACAGCCCGTCGGGGGTATTTCCGGAATGGTCTTTTATTTCGGCCGGCGCAATAAGTCGGAATGAGCCGTGCTCTCCAAATTGCTTTCCGAATTTATTGAGCGCATAGGTGTTGATATCCGGATTGGCCGTCATCGCCATTAGATATCCCACATCGCTAAGCTCAACGTTGTCTGTTAAGGTTTCAGAATAAATGTCAGTAACGATAGCTTCCAATCCGAGCTCATTCGCTTTGGAAATATTCATCTGGTTGCTATCGATAAGGACAACATGCCGATCGTTGTCCAGGAGGTACTTTCCAATGATTCGCGAAACACGTGACGCGCCTACAATAAGGATACCTTCCGACCTTGAAAGGAAAACATTGACAATCTTGGCAAACAGCCGGGCGGTAGTTGCGTTCAGGAGTACGGTTCCCAATACGATCATAAAGACAAGCGGGGTTATATATTCTGCGCCCGGGACGCCTTTCTTTGCCAGATTCAAGCCGAATAATGAAGCAATACCTGCGGCCACAATCCCGCGAGGCCCCACCCAGCTTATAAATAGTTTTTCATTGATCTTCAGCTTTGATCCCTGTGTGCATAAAAACACGCCCAGGGGACGAATAACAAAGACCACGGCCGCAAAAAGCAAGGCTGTTTTCCAGTTATAGATAAGCATAAGCTCGTCCATATTCATGTTGGCCGAAAGCAAGATGAACAGGATAGAGATCAGCAGAATACTAAGGGATTCTTTAAAATACAGTAGTTCTTTCAAATAGCTGGAATTAGCATTTCCCAATACCATCCCCATGACCACCACAGCCAACAGGCCGGATTCGTGGGCGAAACTCTCCGAAAGCACAAACACGCCCAGTACGCTGGCCAATGCCATTACGTTGAGCAAATAGTGCGGCACCCATTTTCGGTTGATTATAAAATTGAGCGCATGGGCAAACGTAAAGCCGAAAGTGGCTCCAAACAGCACGATCTTTCCAAATTCGATAAGTGCCGTTTTCGTGAACTCGCTACCCGCATCCACACTGATGAACTCAAACACCAAAACAGCAACCAGGGCACCGATGGGATCGATGAGAATCCCCTCCCATTTGAGTACGGCAGAGACGTCTTTTTTCAGCGGGATATTTCTTAGAATTGGAGAAATTACCGTTGGTCCTGTTACGATTATAAGCGCCGAGAATAAAAATGAGATCTCCCAGCTAAGATCGAAGATATAATGTGCGCAAACAGCGCCCAAAATAAAGGTCACCATGGAACCTAAGGTGATGAGTTTGGTGATCACAGGCCCCAGGTTCTTAATTTCACTAAACTTGAGGGTAAGCCCTCCTTCAAAAAGGATGATGCCAATTGCCAGAGAATCGAAATAGAACAGGTTTTCTCCCGCAAACAACCCTTCTTTCCCGTTCCATACGGGCTCTATCCACTTGCTGCCGTCCGAAGAAAGGAACTCGGCCGCTATGGGCCCCACTAAAATACCGATGAGAATCAAGGGCAGGATTGCCGGAATTTTTAATCGCCATGCAACCCATTGTGCTAATATTCCTAAAATAATAATTCCCGCTAGTTCAAGCACGCTTGTTAGTGTTTTTGGTTTCTCAGCCTGTCCTGGTCATAAATATAGCCTATTTCAATGTATTGTCATGAACGGGGTGCTATTATGCGGCTAAGTTTTTGTTAAAAAGTTGAGTTTGAGGCCGGGAGTCTCTGGCGCAATTCGTATTTTGCGTGACTTTAGATTTTTATGACGCTTTATCCCATTGAAGCCGGTAATTTTAAGTTAGACGGAGGTGCTATGTTCGGCGTGGTGCCCAAAACGCTATGGTCCAGAACCAATCCTGCCGATAGCAACAATATGATCGATATTGCCGCTCGTTGTCTGCTTATAGAAAATGGCAATCGGCTTACATTGATCGACAATGGGATGGGAGACAAACAGAGCGAGAAATTCTTCAGTTATTATTACAAATGGGGAGATTTCAACCTCGACGACTCACTAAAGCAAGCCGGCTTTCATCGCGATGACATTACCGATGTTTTTTTAACCCATCTGCATTTTGATCACTGCGGAGGGAGTGTTCAATGGAACAAGGACCGCACCGGCTACGAGCCGGCCTTTAAGAATGCAACGTTTTGGAGTAACGAACGTCATTGGAAGTGGGCTACCGAGCCCAACCGAAGAGAGCGGGCCTCCTTCCTTTCGGAGAATATCCTTCCTATGCAGGAAAGCGGCCAGCTGAAATTCGTCGCGGATCCTGTTTCGGATTTTTCTGAAGCCAACGAACTGGATTTTGGAATATTCTTTGCAGACGGACATACCGAAAAGCAAATGATTCCGCATATTACCTATAAAGGAAAGACCCTTGTCTTTATGGCCGATCTGCTACCCACAGCGGGGCACCTCCCGGTCCCCTATGTAATGGGATACGACACCCGGCCGCTTTTGACATTGCCGGAAAAGGAAAAATTTCTGAACGCAGCTGCCGATAACAACTACTATTTATTCCTGGAGCATGACGCTCATAACCCTATTATAACCGTAAAGCATACCGAAAAAGGTGTGCGTATGGACGAAAGCCTTACTTTTGACGAACTTTTTAATTAAATACAAAATGCAAATGATGAAGTTATTGAAGAATTTTGCTCTTGCCTTTTCAACTATACTGCTCGTAAGTTGTGGTGGTGGGGTGGCCCCAATCATATCTACTCCTATTGAAAACATAGACGCCTTACCTCTTAAAGAAACTCCGCTTACCGAAGCACAGTTTAAGACATGGCTTGCCGCCGATCTGGCAACAGATACCATTCCGGGGATGAGTGTTGACAAGGCCTACAATGAGATTATCAAGAACCGCAAGGGAAAAACTGTGATCGTCGGTGTGATCGATAGTGGTGTCGACATAGAGCACGAAGACCTGAAAAATGTGGTATGGGTGAACAAAGATGAGGTTCCCGGAAACGGAAAGGATGACGATAATAATGGCTATGTAGATGATATCCACGGATGGAACTTTCTCGGAGATATCACCGGAGAGAATATGGAATATGTGCGCTATATGAAGAAGCTCGGACCCAAATTTGAAGGGAAATCGGAGTCTTCAATTAGCGCGGCAGATCGTGCCGATTACGCCCTGTATAAGAAGGCAAAAGCCGAATACGAAAAAGAGTTCACCGAAACTCAGTCCAACAAGGGTCAGTATGAACAGATCCTGGCTGCCGTTAAGCCGGCCCATGAGGCACTGGCAAAAAAATTGGGCAAGGAAGATTACACTGCCGAGGACTTACGAGGTATTCAAAACCCTAATGCCACTGAGCAACAGTACATCGGAATTGCGACCCAAATGTTGAGTTTCGACGACTCTGTGCCAAAGGTGATCGAGCAATTGGAAGACGGGATTGATTATTTCGGAGGTCGTCTGGAAACACACTTCAACATGGAGAAGAGCTTCCGTGATGTCCTTGGCGACAATCCGGATGATATCTCCAACAGAGGATATGGGAACAACGACGTGGATGGCCCACTGGCCGATAAACACGATGTTGAACACGGAACCCACGTAGCCGGGATCATTGCTGCACAAAGAAACAATAAGCTTGGTGTTAACGGTGTTGCCAAAAACGTGGAGATCATGGCACTTCGTGCCGTGCCCGATGGTGATGAGTACGACAAAGACATCGCATTGGCGATCCGCTATGCGGTGGATAATGGCGCCAAAGTGATCAACACAAGCTTTGGAAAATATTACTCACCCCACCCTGAATGGGTTTGGGAGGCTATTCAATATGCTGCTTCTAAGGACGTACTTATTGTAAACGCCGCAGGAAATGAGGCGTTCAATCTGGATATGATTCAGGTGTATCCTGACGATCAGAAAGGAGACGGCGTTGAAATTAGCGATAACTTCATCTCGATTGGAGCACTTAACTATGAGTACGGTGGAGAAATGGTCGCGAATTTTTCGAACTACGGAAAGAACAATGTAGATGTGTTTGCCCCTGGAGTCAAGATATATTCTACGATGCCTTTGGATAAATACGAGTATCAGCAGGGAACTTCCATGGCAGCTCCGGCCGTGAGCGGTGTAGCTGCGATGATCCGCTCCTACTACCCTTCTTTGTCTGCAAAGCAGGTGAAGCAAATCCTTATGGATAGTGGTGTCTCATCTCAGACACCTGTGATTCTGGGAGGAGATCCTTCTAACTCGGATAATTTTACCAACATCTCCAAATCCGGCAAAATGGTGAATCTTTACAATGCCCTTATTATGGCAGATAAACTTTCAAAATAACATGAGAACGATTGCATGCATTGCGGCCCTGTTCGCAACCGTATTAGTTTCAGCCCAAAACAACACCGGCTATTGGCAACAAGAGGCCAACTACAAAATGGAGATCGACGTAGACGTCAATTCTTTCCAGTACAAGGGAAAGCAGGAATTGACCTATACAAACAACTCTCCCGATACATTGAGCCGGGTATTTTATCACCTGTTCTTTAATGCATTTCAGCCGGACAGTGAAATGGACGTGCGCTCCCGCACCATAGCCGATCCGGATAGCAGGGTGGGCAGCCGCATTTCAAAATTATCTCCTTCTGAAATCGGTTATATCAAAGTGCGTAGCCTTACCCAGGATGGTGCTCGCGTAGCCTATGAAGAGGCCGGTACCATACTTGAAGTTACCCTGGCGAAGCCTATTCTTCCGGGAGCCAGTACGGTACTTAACATGGAGTGGGACGCACAGGTGCCGGTGCAGATCCGGCGTTCCGGACGGAACAATGCCGAGGGGGTGGCCTTTTCCATGACGCAGTGGTATCCCAAGCTGTCGGAATACGATTTCGAAGGTTGGCACGCCTATCCCTACATTGGTCGTGAGTTCCACGGGGTATGGGGAGACTTCGACGTAAAGATTACCATTGATGCCGATTATACGGTAGGAGGCTCCGGATACCTTCAAAATCCGAATGAGATCGGGCATGGGTATGCGGTTTCCGAGTCAAAACCCGCCAAGCCCAGAAACGGCAAATACACCTGGCACTTTGTAGCACCCGATGTGCATGATTTCACCTGGGCTGCCGATAACGACTACATTCACGACACACATCCCGGGCCTAACGGCGTGACTTTACACTTCTTCTACAAAAACAATCCGGACATCATTGACAACTGGAAGAACCTACAGCCAAAAACGGCCGAATTAATGGAGTTCTTCAACGAGAATGTCGGTCCCTATCCGTACAAACAGTACTCGGTAATTCAAGGGGGTGACGGCGGAATGGAATATGCCATGTGTACCCTGATTACGGGCGAGCGCAGATTTGAAAGCCTGGTAGGTGTAACTTCTCATGAATTGGCACACACCTGGTTTCAGTTTTTGCTGGCAACTAACGAAGGAAAGCACGAGTGGATGGATGAGGGCTTTACGGTCTACATTTCCAATGAAGCTATGAACAAGGTAATGAAGCGAGATCGCGAAAACCCGCATTCGGGTTCGTATCGAAGCTATGGTTTCCTGGCAACCAGCGGAAAAGAACAGCCGCAATCTACACATGCCGATCGGTATGAATTCAATCAGGCCTACGGGGCAAGCGCCTACAGCAAAGGAGCTGTTTTCCTTTCCCAGTTGGGTTATGTTATAGGGAAAGAAAACCTCGACAAAACATTGAAGCGCTACTTCTCCGATTGGAAATTCAAGCACCCTACTCCTAACGATTTCATCCGGGTGGCCGAAAAAGTGTCAGGGCTGGAGCTCGATTGGTACCTTACCGATTGGACGCTTACCACAAACACCATCGATTACGGGGTTAAGAGTGTTGCCGATGAAGACGGAAAAACCACCGTTACGCTGGAGCGTGCCGGACTTATGCCGATGCCGATCGAAGTAGTCGTTACCTATACAGATGGTGCGGAAGAAATGTTCTACATACCATTGCGAATGATGCGCGGAACCAAGCCTATGTCGGCCGGTATTAACGTTACCACACTACCGGATTGGGCCTGGGCCTATCCTACCTATGAGTTCGAAACATCACAGGGCCGTACGGTTAAGAATGTTCGCATCGATCCTTCGGGCTTAATGGCCGATGTGAATCGCGAGAACAACGGCTGGGGTCCGGAATAGTATTAAATACTGAACTTTTCAAACTTCGACCCGTTGGTTCAATGCCGACGGGTCTTGTTATCTTTACACCATGTCAACACGGTTTCCATCTTCTGAAAAGCTAAAAAGCCGAAAGCGCATTGAGCAGCTTTTCAATGAAGGGAAACACATTACTTCCTTTCCGGTCAAGCTGTTCTATCTGCCCCTGGAAGAGGGAACTACCCAGGCGGCATTCTCTGTCCCTAAACGCAATTTCAAATCCGCCGTTTCCCGAAATCGTGTTAAAAGACAGCTAAGGGAATGTTACAGGCATCACAAACAACCGCTTTTAACGGCGGGCGAACCGGCCTATGCCTTGTTATTTTTATATATTAGTAAGGATAAACCTCAGTATGAGCGCCTGGAAAAATCCGTTAAGGCGTTGTTGAAGAATCTCAGGAATGCGGCTTCTTAGTCTTTTATTTTTTGCTTGCCTGCTGTTATCGTGTTCCGATAGCTCGGAGCTTGCGTTGGAATCCAGCGGTCGGTTTCTTCCGGAGCCGTCCGGTTATGAGTTGGCCAATGCTGTAGGCAACTCGAGTCTGGGTTTGCTGAATAACGCATATACTGAGGACTATTCCTTTTTACAATCCCCACCTCCTCCCCAGGACGGATCGGATAAGAAGATTATAAAAAGTGCAAATCTTGCATTTGAATCCGATAAGCTTGATGCGGAGCATTCCCGGATAACCGGTTTGGTTGACCAATACGAGGGCTATGTTCAAAAAGACGAGTCCGGCGGCAGTGGCAATCGCAGTTTCCGAAACTTGAATCTACGTGTCCCTTCGGAAAATTTTGATGCCTTTATCGAGGCGGTTTCAGAAGGAGTGGGTTTTTTTGATACCCGGGATATTAATCGCCGTGATGTCACCGAGGATTTTGTAGATGTGGAGGCTCGCTTAAAAACGAAAAAAGAACTTGAGCGGCGCTATTTAGAAATACTTTCCGAGGCAAAAAAGGTTTCGGAAATGTTGGAGATCGAACGTGAACTGGCCGATGTAAGAGGGGAAGTTGAGGCTGCAGAGGGTCGATTGCAATATCTTTCAGATCAGGTTGCCTACAGCTCCGTATATATCTCTTTTTATGAGATCTCCGAAAAGGAGTATAAGAAAACACCCTATAGCGAGAAAATGGGGCGGTCTATTTCCAATGGTTGGAATGGCGTCGCAGCTTTCTTTTTAGGGTTCTTATCCCTTTGGCCCTTATGGCTTGCCATAGGCCTGGTCATTTGGATACTTAAACGATATTTGAAACGACGAAAGAAACGAAAACGAGAAAAGAAATGAAGATGAAAAAGAAAATACTCATTCCCGTTATTGCCCTGGGAATACTATTTACGACAGCAAGTTTTAAGAATGACTTTTTTGAGATCGCCAAGCAGATCGAAATATTCACAACGCTCTTCAAGGAGTTGAATATGAACTACGTGGACGAAACCACGCCCGCGATCTTAATGGATAAGGCGATTAAAGGCATGTTGGACGACCTCGATCCTTATACGGTGTACTGGAACGAACAGGACGTGGAAGATGCCCGCATCAACAACTCCGGATTGTATGCCGGAATCGGTGCTACGGCCAGGACTAAAAAGGACAAAATTCTGGTGGTCGAGCCCTTTAAGGGATATCCGGCCGATAAAGCCGGACTAAAAGGCGGCGACGAGATCATTCAGATAGGAGATATCCGAATTGCCGATTTTGAAGACGACGCCGGTGAGCTGCTCAAAGGAGCGCCCGGATCCTCGGTCAATATTACTTATATCCGACAGGGGAAAACTAGTACCACTTCCCTAACCCGTGAAGCCATTGAGGTAAACGCCGTTCCTTTCTACGAATTGATTGAAGGCGATATAGGATACATTGTACTTTCTAAATTCAATAGAAGAACTACGTTTGAAACTAAATCGGCGCTGGAAGAGTTGAAATCACAAGGAGCCAAAAAGATCATCCTCGACTTACGCGGCAATCCCGGTGGTTTGTTGAATGAGGCTATTAATGTGGTGAACCTTTTTGTTCCGAAAGGGGAAGTGATCACAACGACCAAATCGGTCATTGAGAAATACAATAAAGTATACAAAACCCGCAACGAGCCTGTGGATACCGAGATTCCTTTGGTGGTGCTGGTAAACGGACGTAGCGCATCTGCCAGCGAGATCGTTTCCGGAGGCCTGCAGGATCTGGATCGTGCCGTGATCGTTGGGGCAAGAAGCTTTGGAAAAGGTCTGGTACAGCGACCAAAGAAACTTACCTATGGAACACAGCTTAAGGTGACGATATCCCGCTATTATACTCCTAGTGGACGGTGCATTCAGGCATTGGATTACTGGAACCGGGATGAGAACGGAGATCCGGTTCGTTTGGATCCCAAAGAATACAACGAATTTAAGACCAAGGGTGGCCGCACCGTATATGACGGCGGAGGTATTTTGCCCGATATTGAATTGGAAACCGCGAAGTTCAGTCCCATCACAACGGCTTTGTTAAAGGACAATGCGATCTTCGACTACGCCACCGAATACTATTACAGCCACACCCTTGAAAACTCGGATAATTTTAAGTTCGGCGAAGCCGATTTTCAGGATTTTATTTCCTTCCTGAAAAAGAACAACTTCAATTACGAGACAACTGCGGAAAAGGAATTCGCCGAGGCATTGCGTCGTGCGGAAGACGATGGCCTTAGGGACGAGATTTCCGGCAGTTATAATCAGTTGATGCAGTCTATAGACAAGGCCAAACAAAAAGAACTGGTGAGCAAGAAAGCCGAAATTATGTCGCTGCTTAGCGATGAAATTCTAAAGCGTTATTTTTACAGAGAAGGGCTTTACGAATATCAGGTAAAGAACAACCCCGAAATACTGGAAGCTATTAGCGTATTGCAGAGCCCTAGTAAATACGACAAAATTCTGAACTAACATATGGACGCTTTTCTTCTGTTTTTTGAAGAAATGCCCGTTTGGATGAAAGCGGGTTGGATCGTGTTTTGCCTCAGCCTGTTTTGGATACTTGAAGGCTATTACCATTTGTTTACGCTGCGCTACAGGAAATGGCGTCATGCAAGAACCAACCTGACCCTTCTCCTTTTCGTGATGATCATTAATGCCGTGTTTGGCATTGCCACAGCCGGTGTTTTTTTATGGCTGGAAGATTCGCAGTTCGGGTTGCTTCATCTTTTCGAAGCCCCGGTATGGGTAGAGCTGTTGTTGGCTATAGTTGTTCTGGATCTAATTGCCCAATATTTTGTCCACTTCTGCCTGCACCAGGTGCGTTGGATGTGGCGGTTGCACATCGTGCATCACAGTGACCGGCATGTAGATGCCACGACAGGTACACGGCATCACCCTATCGACTTTCTCATTCGCGAGATTTTTGCGCTCGTCGCTGTGATTATTATGGGCATGCCTGTGGCGTTTTATTTTTTCTATCGAATTGTAAGTGTGCTTTTCACCTACTGGACTCACGCCAATATCTCGCTTCCCAAATGGCTCGACAAAGGTCTAAGTTATGTGATTGTCACTCCCAACATGCACAAGTTCCATCACCATTTTGAGGTGCCCTGGACGGATAGCAACTATGGAAATATGCTTTCTGTTTGGGACCGAATTTTCGGCACGTTCGTCTACGGCGATCCTAAGGAAATTCAGTATGGTGTTGATATAGCCGATCACCTGCCGGACGAGGCATTAGGAGTCCAGCTCGGCATTCCGTTCAATAAAACAGTGGGTAAAAAGCGACGCTAAGTATAAACGTTCTCGCCGTGTTGTGAGGCGTCCAGTCCGCGTTCTTCCTGATCCTCACGAACCCGGATCGGTAACAGCAAATCGACCACTTTAAACAACAGCCAACTTCCGAAGAATGTAAAGACAGCGACGATCACTAATGCCAGCAGGTGGTACAGAAACGTTTGTGTTTCTCCGTAGATCAACCCTACGTCGTTGGCAAGGA
>CAZTLE010000102.1:0-14542 GCA_964614415.1 uncultured Aureitalea sp.
TCGGGACGGAATCGATACATATAAATTCGACCGTACGTTTCCAACTCTTCTTTGAATTCAGGGAGTAAGACGGCGTGATGCTTTGCATCAAAATACCGCAAGGCATTCTTTAGCGCCAGTTCTTTTTCCGCAGCAGAGAGGATTTCCTTGCGTTTGGGAGCATGGTTAATCGCAGGGTCAAAGGGTTTTGCCGGTGGCAGTTCGTCCGGTATTCCCTGTAGTATCGTTTCCTTAAAGGTCATTTAGTTCTTAGTGTTGAGTGTTGAGATGTTAGTATTGAGTATTGAGATTTGAGTATTGAGATGTATTTGGAATTTGCTATTTGGTTTTTGGAGCTTGTTTGCTGTTTGTTTTTTTATCAAACCCATATGGGCAATGCCTGCAACCGCTTTCACAACAGTATCCGCGCTTTAAATGATACTGTTCCGTGAAGCATTTATATCCTTCGGGCGTAATGTAATAGTCGCCCTCTTCAAGTTCTGGTCGTTCAGGGTATAATGGCATACTACAAAAATAACATTTTCTTACCTTGGAAGCATGATTGTCCTGGTGAATCGGTTGTTTCTTCGGAAGGGAATTAGTGGGATGGCTCTATGGCCGTTCATATTAGTTCGCAATCCTCGATTAAAGAATGATCCTGTTTTTCTGAATCACGAGAAGATTCATCTGCGGCAGCAACTAGAAATGCTCATCCTTCCTTTCTACCTGTGGTATATGATTGAATTTTGTCTTCGGTACCTGAAGACAGGCGATCGGGGAGTGGCCTACAGGACTATCAGTTTTGAAAGAGAAGCGTATTCTAATGAAAAAGACCTTCAATATTTACATCAAAGGTCTTTCTGGAAGTTTTTTCGCTACTTGTTCAATGAATCACCGAAAGGGTGAGATGTTCCGCATCCGGAAGGGAAGCGGGCTGAATAACAGCTGTGAAAGTACCGGCTATTCCGCTCACGGCTCCTTCAACTCTCAGGGTATAGGTGGTCCCTACGGTCAATCCCGTCAATAATTTGGAGAATGAAGCACTCCAGGTGGTAATGGTTCCGGTGAAGAAATCAAAGTTCTGAATTTTATTCACTGTTCCGCCTACCACAGTTCCTGAAGTAACATTGCGAACCCTTAGGGTAACTAACGCCATAGAACCGCTAAAACCGGAACCGGAAGCTGTGAGCATCACAAAGACCGAGGATTTTCTGGCTGTAAATGTAAGATCGCCCATTCCCGTTATTGAAGCATAGGTGGGATACGCCGAAGTGACTGTGGTGTTAGTCCCCAGGGTAACACTATCAACAGGCGCGTCGTCTTCGGCTCTTATCCATTTGCTTCCGTTGTTAAAGTAATACCCCGGAAATACATCATTAGCGGTAACCTGGTTATAAACCAACATGCCGGCAACATGAGCACTCAAAGGAGCAGCACTGGTCGTATTTGTTAGATTCATCCTTGGCAATAGGGCCCCTTTGTCGGAGCTGGTTACGTCAAGAACTGCGTCCGAGTCGGGACTGGTTGTGCCAATTCCAACCTGGCTAATAGCAGGTGCGGTCAAAAGGAGAAAGAATATTGCGAATAGTCGCACAGCACCGGCGGGGGATAGCATCTTCATAGCTGCGTGATTTAGAATTAGTTGACTGAAAATATTTCGCAAAAAGTAAAAAAATAACCAAGATTTTAGCAGTTAAAATGTTAATGTTTCGATGAATTATTAAAATTAATCGATGTATGGAATAAAAATGACAATTGAATTCAAACAGAAAGACCCCTGATACATGTATCAGGGGCCTTTCAAGCTATATTGCTTTCTTATCTGTTTTGTGGCCTAATGACTGGAGCGCTCTCTGTTCCGGTTGCCGGAAACTCTTTGATCTCCTCTTTTGACTCCTCTACCTCAATGGCAACTTTGGGGCGGCTCTTTAGGTGACCGGGCCCTTTGGGAAGACGAAGTCCAACGTGCTTTGATATCACATTGCCCGCTGCATCTTTAGTGTCTTCACGGCTCGCTACGATCTGCCAGGAGAAAGCTACATTGCTGTTTCCTCCCTGAAGTTCTTTCACCGTGAACCCTGTGTCGGATTTATTGGTAACATAGATTCCATTGCAATCGCCTTCAAGAGTTACGAATACTTTGAGGGGATTATTGGCATCTACACGAATGTTCCTGGTAATGACGGGGTCAAGGCTTATTGTGGCCTGGCCGTTTACCAATTGTCCTACACCATAGTCCTGGAAAAGGATCTCGGGAGCTTCCGGAGAGAACATAATGCGTGGTGTGTTGTTTTCATCATTGATCAGGGTCGAATTGGAGCCTGTTCCAATGATCTTAAAGTCGGTACCGGAAGTTCCGTTACCATTGGTATCGTATCGCATTCCTGCATAAGCGTAGCTTGGTATTCCGGAGTCTTGATTTCCACCGCTGAAGAATCCTCCGAAGTAGCTTTCTTCACTTCCGGATGATCCATCAGGATCCACATCATCAAAACCAGCCAATACGGCTCTGGCACGATTCGCATCATTCCCGGTGGTTGTGGTGACATCGTTGTCAGCATCAAGTGTAAATTCACCGGCTGAATTTCCGTAGTTTAAAGAACTTGTATCACCAAATCCGGCGTATCCATACACTCCTACAACATCACCGGATCCTGCTACCCCTGAACCGCGGGGGTCAATTACCACTGTGGTACGTCCGTTACCTAAACCTAAAGTTCCGGTTCCTGTACCTGTGGTTGCTACACCGGTAGCACCATAGGTTCCGCTAAAAACACCTCCCGAACCCTGTGTAGGGAAGGAATATAAGGGTGCTGCGCCACCTGCGGCCAGAATTCCATTTCCTAAGGCTGCGTTGTTGTCTCCCACAAGAGCGGTTCCGCCACCGGAGGCAAAACCATAGATGGAAGATCCGGTTCCGGTTCCTTGTGTAAAGAGTCCTAGTCCGGAACTGCTACTAAATACGTTCACACCCCAATCCGATCCGGTTACGTAGGTCGTGAATACATGTCCTGAGGCAGCTGGTGCCGTTCCGTTTACTACGACCTCTCCGGTGCTCATGGTTCGCATTCTTTCGGTGGAATTGGTGGAGAAAACAAGGTCGACAGCGTCTGTAGTTCCAAGGAAATTAGAAGCTGGAGAAGTCCCTGAGTTACCCGTAAGTGTCCAATCGAGCCCTCCCGGAGAACCGGCAAAGGCTACCCATCTTGAACCATTCCAGAAGTACAATCCGGGTGCAACGTTGTTTGGAGCTGTTCCGGCTGTTGCCGTATTATAAACGGTAGTTCCGGCAGGAATGCTCCCCCCCTGGGGGTTAATTACCGGGGTTTCCGTGAGCGTGGACGTTAATGCCACTCTGGAGGGTACAAATCCCATCGTAGACGAATCCATGTCCAATAAACCGGTAGGGGTATTGGTTCCGATTCCAATGATATCATTGGTACCGTCAACAAATAACATAGCTGCTTCGTCATTGGATTCTACTCTAAAGTTGGTCGCGTTTCCAATGTCATTGACAGAGACCTCCGAAGAACTTCCGTTCTCCGTCAACTGGAGCATGTCGCGACCGCCGGCTGTGAAGTTCAGCTGGTCGGCAGCACCTCGATACATACCGGTGTTGGTATCAACTCCCCATGATAGCATAGGATTGGTATTTGTACCTGCGGTGTAAGAACGAATGTATCCGTCGTTTGTGATTCTAAGTCGTTCGTTGTCATTGGTTCGAAAACTCAGGGAAACATTGTCTGTGGTTCCCACAAAATTGGTTGCTACCGACGTTCCGGCATTTCCAGTGAGTTTCCAATCGTCATCACCATCAATACCTACCCATTCGGATCCATCCCAGTAGAAAAATCCGGGTCCGGTAGAGGTGTTGGTGTTGTAGACTAAAAGGCTTGTTGTACTACCACCTGTTACAGGGGCAATTGTACTGAGGTCACTAATGTCAACGCGGGGAACGAGAATTCCTTTGTCTGAGCTCTCAACGTCGAGCATCGATCCGCTTCCGGGGGCCGTTGTGTTAATCCCAACCTGAGCGGTTAGTGAAGTTGTAATAAAAAGAAAAAATAGTAATGTTAGGCCATAAGTTTTTTGGGGGTAATAGAGATTCATGACTGCATATTTTAACGATTTGGCTTGACAAGTATAATAAAATCAATCGTTAAAAAACAAATAATATCGATGAAAAGCATAAATTGTTAAAAAAAATCGAATTTTCCTACAAAAATTATGGTAATCCCGTAACGCTCAACAAAAAAGCCGCTCACGTTACATGAGCGGCTTGCGGGGGCAAGGAAAGTGATCTAAGTTGCCAAACCATTAAAATATTACAACCTCACAATGCGCTTGGTAAGTCTTCCGTTATTCGTGGATATCTCCATGAAATAGACAGAACTTTCCAATGCCGAAAGATCGAGTTGATAACTTTCCTCTCCCTCAAGACGTAATGCTTTCACATTTCGTCCATTGATATCATATATGTTTATCTGTTGAATTGCCACACCTGCAGGTACCTTGACATTCAGAATGTCCCGGGTTGGGTTGGGGTATAGTATGGCGTCAACCAATACATTTTCGTCAATGTTTAGAACCTCCCGTTCGAAAGATAACGTGAAGCGTTGAGCAAAAGCTCCCTTATTGCTTCGGAACACATATCCCTGTTCGTTAAGGTTCGTAGTGATATTCAGTTCATTGTCGAATAAATATACCGTAGCATCACTAAGGTTCACACCCTCAATGTCTTCAAGAGTGATCTCATATTCGGTATTTATATCAACCTGACTGGCAAAGCCAAGACTGATTTTAGTCTCTTCATTAAACGCTTCCCGGGTCTGAATACCCAGCTGATGAGATCCATCTTCCAGGTGACTGAAAAGTGAAATAAAAGTGGCTACCCGTTCACTGTCATATCCGGGATCGATACCCTGTGTGCCCAGTTCACTGAAGGCGATCATAGTATTACCTCGTAATTCGTATTCAGTGCTGGTGACACGTAGCCAAAGGCGATCCATATCAGTCGTTTCACTGTTTCTTAGCGTGTTATTTCCTGAAGTACGACGCATGTCATTGGTAAAGGTCACCGTTCCGGCTCCGAAGGCTTTAATTCCAAAACCTTGTCCGGTTGAAATGATGCCATTAGGTCGCGTACTGATGCCTGGGTCATTGGCTGCTTCCGTACCACCGGAAAGATTGTACATGGAAATGTCATCCATGCTGAAGTTGTATCCGTTGGCTCCAGGAATGGTAGAACTTGGAGGCGTTAAATGCTCCCAGAAATACACTTCATTGATCAGGGAGTTTCCGTTGATCAGGTCGTCCGCGCTAATAGGTGAAGCATATGGATTGGACAATACATTAGGTGTCCCATCCGGGTTGGACGCAGCACCGTTATATACTATCGTACGGTTCACATTACCGTTATTCAGTGTCCCTTGAGAGTGTGTAAAGTTATAGGTCGTGTTCGCAGGATCCGTATAACTGGATTGTGGTCTTACAATATAACCTTCTCCAATGTTAATCGGACCGGTAGCAAATTGAGTCCAGAAATCTCCGTTGTCATCAGCGAAGTTGGTTCCTCCCGCAGGCACCAGGGGGTGCGGAATGAAGTTGGCCGGGGTATGCTCCAGCACCAGGAAGGCACTGTTATATACGCCCTCGCGCGTATCCGCCGACATAGGGCTACCCATCACCATAAAATCTCTTGTTTGAAGCACAGGGGTGGTGATGTTTACGTTGATCGTTCCGTTATTCGTTACCGAAGCATCATTATCAGTTTGAACCAGGCTACCGGTATGCTCGATGATCAGGGATCCGTCTACGGTAATTTCATTGTCTACACTCAAAAATCCTCCTGCAGCAATGGTCATAGTATTTCCAGTATTGATTACAACACTACATACCGTAAGGTCTCCATCTGTTCCTGTATTATAGGGGCCATCAATGATAATAGGGTCGTTGGCACCGGGCACTCCTGCCGGACTCCAGTTACTACCGTTCCAGGTTCTTGTGGTTCCCGAACATGCTACCGCAGGGGTAACTGCCATATTCAGGTTATCAAGGGCCATGTCACTGGCAAAACCACCTCCCGTAGTTCCTACAAAGCGTAGTAATACAGTTGAACCTGCGTAGCTCGAGAGATCCACCGATGTAGGTACCCAGGCGTTGTTGTTTACACCGCTAATGGACCATTCTGTTTTCCAAATGCCTTCAAATTCTGCAACTTGTAATGCAATGCTTCCGGTATCCGCTCCCCAGCTATGGTAGTCAAACGTAAATGTTGCTGCCGATGCTCCCGTGAAATCAAAACACGGGCCTTCCAGGATAGCTGTGGCGTTAGATCCTATTTCCATAGGGGTACCATTGGTAGAAGCTTCGGTATAAATGTAATCGCTCCCGTCATTGGCACTTGAAGGTCCAGTATTCGGAGAAGGGGTTGATCCCGTAAAAGGTCTCCAATCACCGTCGTCTCCGGAAGCCTGTGTCCAGGTTCCAACACCACCTTCAAAACTCTCTGAGTAAGGGAATGTCGAAACAGTAGTGCCGCAGGTTACCGCTGGTGGCGGAGTGTTCGAGATTACGATATTGTCAAGGGCCATATCGCTGGCCGTTCCTGCGCCTGTTGTTCCATCGAATCGCAGCTTTATTTGCGTACCTGCGTAAGCGGAAAGATCAACAACAGTTCCCAACCAGGAGGCTCCCTGGTCGCCGCTTTGTGTCCAAATGTTGGACCAGGTACTACCGTTGTAAACATCCAGGTCCAGGGTTCCCATATTGGCACCGGACATGTGGTAGTCAAATGTCATATAAGTGTTCATTGCAGCCGGAATATCGATACAGGGCGACTCCATAATGGCAGAATCGTTGGTTCCCTGGTCGGCTTCCACAAACATATAAAGGATACCTTCGTTGGCACCGGAGGGACCTGTACCCGATGTAGGTGTTGCAAATCGCGAACGTATCCATGAGTTGGTCGAACTTGATGGAGAACAATTCGCTTCAGGCTTCAACCAGACATAGTCCTCAAAGTCCATGGTGTATGGCAATGAAGTAATTACTTCACTACAGGTTGGCGGTGTATTGGAGGCGTCATACAGACATTGAAGTTCATCGATAGGTTCGATACCATCGGATACCGCATTTCCTGTTGTCCAAACGGTAGGTGTGTTCGAACCGGGTGACAGTAGCTTTATGAAGGCAGTTCGTCCGCTGTTTCCACGGCTGGCACAACGATTGTCTCCTCCAACACGTTTGGCGGCCTGCATGGCGGCCATTATCTTATCTCCTAAAGAACCACTTGCGTTGTTGAACGCCGCTTCCATATCATCCAGGAGATCTTGTCCGTTTGAAGTGTCAAGGATGTTTCCCTGAATGGAGTAGCTAAAACCACCGGAAGTTCCTCCCAAATGATTGGCGTAGTTTCCGTTGGAAGACCCTGTGTAACCTGCCGGGCCGGTTCCGGGATTGTCTACACCAACAACTCCATATTGTCTTGTATTGGCGTTGGAAGCACAACAGTCGTTGGCATCCAGCCAGGTAACAATTTGCTGGGGAGTATCTCCTGCCAGCATTCTTGTCCGGGCATTATTTTGGTTGCTTGCAAGGTACGCAGCCTGTGTATGAATGGCACCAACGATATTATCCGAATTGGTTGTGCCGTCAGTAATAAGATCACTCAGAAAATCAATTCCTCCTGTAAAATTCACACAGCTACATCCGGCACCTCCAATTTGTCCGGTGTTTGAGTCGTATGCAACGATGGAGAAGGTATCTCCTTCGTGGTCTCTCGAGGTGTCAGGATCCGTATAGGGTAGTTCTTCCTCTACAGGGGCGGGGTCATTAATGGCGGTTTCAGAAGTAGTTTTCGAAAAACCACCCACAATAATAAATAGGCTAAGGCTTACTCCGATAAGCGCAAGGGCGCACTTGAAAATAAGCATTTGTGTAGGCTTGCTGCTCATAATTTTTTTGAGGTTTGGTTTGGACTTTTATTTTAGATTCTTGACTCAACAAGGTCGATAGGGCGATGGTTAGGTTAAAAATGTTTTTGAGTTAGACTATTAGTTTTGATTCACAAGGGTGATGGTCATGACACCATACTGGGCATCGTTTACGCCATTGGCACCGGTATATCCACTGGTATCCTTTCCGAACCAACTTACATTGTTACTGTTATTGCCACTTCCCTGAAACCATTCACGTCCTCTTACTTTAAAGGTATAGGTGTTGTTGGCATCAAGATCGACATTATAGACAATGGTAGCTGCCTGGCCAAGGAAATTATAGTTAGAACCGTTAATTCGTTTGGATGAAGACGTTACGTATTGCTCCGACACTTTTGTGAACGTTCCCGAATTGTTAGTATCCATCCAAAGGCTAACCGATCCCTGGGCGGCTCCGTCGGAACTTGTCAACAGGTTTTCACCTGCCGTCATATACGCTCTTGTGATTATTTGGTAGGTTCCCGAAAAGGGTACCGTAAGCACGCCTGAGTTCAGTCCGGTAATGTCAACATAGTTGGTCGAATAACAATCACATGGGTTTTTAACAGCACGTACTTCAGCTGTTTGCTTGTAGTGGAGGGAATACCCTTCGTTAAAGAGCCTTCTCCATAAGCTACCATCAAAGTAGTAGAATCCGGGTTCCACCATGGTTGAACCAGAGCCTGTTTTTGTGGTATTATATACGAATAGCCCGGTAGTAGGAGATGTGACTGTGGTGTTGTCATTCGTACCCGTAAGATTTACCCGGGGAACCAGGATTCCCTTATCGGTACTGCGTACTTCAAAAATGGCTCCCGTGGCTATAGCACCACCACCGGTATTCACGCCCACCTGTGCTAAAGAATCCTGAACGAATCCGCACACCAGGGCAATAGTCAAAAAATATAGTAGGTATGTTCTTTTCATGACTGTACGCTTTTAAAATTGTCTTACTAAGGTGATGGTCATAACACTTCGATGGGCGTCGTCTCTTCCACCACCGCCTTGGTTTCCATTGTAGAGATCACTGTCTATTCCCCAGAATCCGTATCCGTTAGAGCCTCCAAAGGAGTTGTAGGTATTACGCTCATCCCATTCGCGAGCCCTCACTCTAAAGTTATACGAGGTTCCTGCCTCCAGGTCGACATTGTGAATTAGGATACTATTTCTTCCTAAAGCGTGAAAGGCTCCGGTACTATTGATTCGTTTGGACGTTGAGGTGAGCCACATTTCGGCCACTTTAACGGCATCAATTTCCAGCCAAATGGAACTGGTACCCACACCTGGGTTTGTACTACTGTTTTTAAGTCCGGCACAGTAAGAGCCGTTAACGATCACCTGATAAGTCCCGCTAACCGTTGGAGTAATGGTCTGGTTAAGACCGGTAAGGGTATATGTTGTGGACTGGTTCGCTGCTTTAACCGAGGCTGTCTGTTGAAACTGCTCGGAGTAACCGCGATTATAGATGCGTATCCATTCACTGCCGTCCCAAAAGTACATTCCGGGCCGAACGCGGTCATTTCCGGAGCCGGCTGTGGCTGTGTTGTACACCCAAAGACCTTCTACCTGGGCGGGATCGATGGTCGAATTGTCCGCTCGAGATGTAAGGGCCACTCTTGGGATGAGTAACCCGTGATTGCTGCTTTCCATCTGAAAGATCGCTCCGTCCTCCAGGGACTCTGTTCCAATCGCCACCTGGGCATTCAGATCCATGCTACCAAATAGCAGGCCCGAAATCAATGTCGTATAAAGTAATGTTCTTTTCATGTCGTAGGCGTTAAATTTGGAGCTTATTGTTGTCTTACCAGCGTGAAGGTCATGATTCCTCGCTGGGCATCGTTGATCGAGCTGGCACCAATATAACCATTGGTGTCGCGACCAAAGACGCCTATGTTGGTGTTGTTTCGGTCCCATTCTCTTCCCTGTACTTTAAATCGGTACGTATTCATAACGTCAAGGGTGACATTGTAAATGATGGTAGTTGCGTGCGCCAGCGTATCAAAATCTCTTGAACTATTCACCCTTTTGGATGATGCTGTTACAAATGCTTCTTCCAGTTTTGTGAAGGTCCCGGAGTTATTGGTGTCCATCCACAAGCTAACGGAGCCTATAGAGGCGCCATCATAATTATTGATATAGCTGCCGGCCGAATAATAGGCACGAACGATTAACTGGTAGTCACCGCTAAAAGGAATGTTCATGTTACCCGTGTCCATTCCGGGTAGATCCACATATACCGAAGAACTTGAATTGGCGCTCACCTGGCTACTTTGATCGTAAATAAGCGAGTATCCCTGGTTGTAAACCCGTCTCCACTGAGCACCACTCCAATAATAGAAACCGGGTGTTACTTGCAGCGGCAGAACACCGGCAGTAACAGTGTTGTAGACCAACAGGCCTGTGGTAACATCAGGAGTGATGGTAGTGTTGTCATCCGTTCCGGTGAGCTCTACCCGTGGAATTAGAAATCCTTTGTTGGAACTGGTAATGTCAAGAAGCGCTCCCGACGCAGGCGAGGTCGTATTGATTCCAACCTGCTGTGCGTTGGTTGTACCGAAGTGTAGGCATACAGCGCAAAAAACGAGACATACCTTACGTATGTAATCGACTTTCATGATAGTGGGCGTTAATAGGTTGACATAGCAATACTACTAAATAACGCCTTTATAACCCGTTGAAAATCAATTTTTTTCGATGAAATGCATAAAAAATCGTCAAAAATAAGAAAAGCCCTACAAAATTAACACATTTGAAGGGCTTTAAGATAAAAGTAACTGTATGTATAGCGGTATTAGTGGATTTTAGGGTTGTTGTGAGCTGTTTATTGTAGGCTTAGGACCCGTTTTTTCTTCCTGAACATTGGTCTCTACACCTTCTGTCGGCGTAATCGCGCCCGGAGCATCCGGGAAGCGTAATTCGCTGTATTTCACTGATTCTGCTGCAGTTCTACCCATATCATCTTTGCGATTGGCAACGATATGCCAGCTGAATGCAACATTGGAATTTCCGTTCTGAAGCTCCTTAACAGTAAAGCCATTGGCCGTTTTATTGGTCACGTAAACCCCGTTACAATCACCTTCCAGTTGAATGAATACCTTCAATGGATGGTTGGAGTTTACAACGATGTTCTTCGTGAAGATCGGATCGATCGATATTGTAGCGGTACCGTTTACAAGTTGTCCGGTTCCGTAGTCTTCCAATAGGACCTCCGGAGCTTCGGGTGCAAACATCACTTTAGGGCTGTCTGATGAAGCCGCTCCTTCAACGATAGTAGAAACAGTTCCGTTACCTATGATCTTGTAATTGGTGCCGTTGAAACGGGCTCCCGCATACGCATAGGAAGAATTGGAATTGGATCCGCCACTGTAGAAGTAGCCTCCGTAATACATAGTTCCTGATCCCAGAGGCGTTATCGCACTGGAGTTGTATCCAGCCAACTGAGCACGTGGATCCCGGGAATCGGGGTCTATGGCGATTCCGGTGTAATTGGTTTGATAACGGGCAGCTTCAATGGACGAATTACTCGTGATAGGACCTTCTGTAAGGGCGTATACGGCCAAATCGGTAGCATTTGTATTCACCCCTACATTAAGGACCTGGGTTGACGATATGGATGTAGTACTTCCGGACACGGCTCTAATTCCCATGTTAGAAGTACTAGTGGGTTGCTGATCGGATACTGCAAGAACTCCGTTTGCCATATTAGCACCGGTTCCCCAGCCAATGATTCCTCCGATGAGGAAGGCACTACCTGTGAATGCCGTTGTTCCATAGATACCGTGGTTGTTGCTGGACGTACCGAATATTCCGAGTCCCGTACCTGTGTCTGAACCGTACAATGCAGCTCCTCCCGAACTTGATGTTTCGGAGATGAGCCCGAAGGTTTGTCCCCAGTCTCCCACACGAACAGCAGCGTTCGTATATGGAGCGGCGCCGAACCCTACGTTACCGGCAGAAAGAACTCGCATTCTTTCGGAGTCGTTCGTGCGGATCACAAAGTCGGTTGCATCGGTGGTTCCCAGGAAATTGGTACCCGGATTGGTACCCGCATTTCCTTCCAGGGACCAGTCGCGTCCTCCGGTTCCACCCATGGCTATCCATCGGGAGCCGTCCCAGTAGTAAAAACCGGGCAGTACTTCTGTGCTTCCGCTACTGGAGTTGGCGGTGTTATACACAAGAAGTCCTGGAGCCGGACTGGAAACAGGCGATGCGGAGTTGGTAGCGGTAAGGGCGACCCTGTTAATGAGGATACCGCGGTCGGTATCGGCCATTTCCAATTGGGCGCTATTGTTAGGGGCACCTGTACCGATACCTATATTGTCATTGGCGCCATCAACAAAGAAGGCGTTGGCGTTGTTGTCCGATTCGATGCGGGTGTTAACGTCGGCTCCGCCATCATTAATACGAAGCTCGTCGTCACTCCCCTCAAAGAGTTCGATGAATTCACGGCCACCGGCCGTCAAATTGAGTCGGTCACCACTGCTTCGCCACATTCCGGTATTGGTGTCGGAATTAAACGAGTATGTAGGAAGGCCGTTTGAACCGTCCTCGTTGGCGTGGAGACGCTGGTCGACCGATACGGTAAGGGCTTCGGTGTTGTTAGTACCTATAATGAACTCCTGACCGTCTGTGGTTCCGAGGAAATCCTGTCCGGTGCCGATTCCCGGTGTAGTACCGGCATCACCGTCTTTTTTCCAGAATTTTCCGTTTCCTACGGGCACCCATTGGCTTCCGCTCCAATAGAAGAAACCTATTCCGGTAGAGGAGTTAGTGTTGTAAACCAAAAGACTTTCGGTTCCACCACCCGTAATGGGCGCGAGAGTGTTTACATTTGCAATGTCGACTCTGGGAACCAGGAGTCCTTTGTCTGTGCTTTCAATGTCCAGCATGGAACCTGAAGCGGGGGAAGTGGTATTGATTCCAACCTGGGCCAATAGAGGTGTGGTTGTTATTAGAATAGAAACCACAACTATGTACTTTAAGAGTAGTGTTGATTTCATAGGCCTGGGCATTATTTGGGGTTGTAATAGAACAATTTTAGAGATTTCATCGATTAAAAACAATTATTATCGATGAAATGCTTCTATTTTTAACATTTGTAGGACAATATTTACTAAAAAGCTAAAAACTTAGTGTTTCAATATTTAAAATGTTAAAATTTTGAATAATTCTTACGAGATTATCTTGATTAATTAACAAGTAAGCAGTAAATAATCTAATTTTTTGATTGAATATTCTAAACCTGAAACGTTACATCACTTTTTGCCTATGAGGTTTTTTGAGCATAAGAAAGAGGTCTTGCGCAAGCCTGTAGACCTTTCAGCCTTCGGTATTGAAGGTTTTCAACTCACGGTGCTAAGAGAGGATCTTCTTCATCCTGTGGTTTCAGGAAATAAGTTTCGCAAGCTCAAATACAATTTCTATCAAGCGAAGAAAGAGGGATATTCAAGGTTGATAACCTTCGGAGGTGCTTTCTCCAATCATATTTTAGCGGTAGCCTGTGCGGCCCGGGAATGTAGTTTTCAATCAATTGGAATCATACGGGGGGAAGAACTGGTTCACAAATGGGCCAATAATGCAACACTTTCCAGGGCGAGTGAGTTTGGAATGAGACTTCATTTCGTTTCGCGATTCGAGTTCAGACAAAAAGACCAACCCGGGTATCAGGAGTCGCTCCAGCGGGAATTCGGACCTTCCTACATGATCCCTGAAGGCGGAACTAATGAGCTCGCCGTACGCGGATGTGAAGAAATTCTGTCAAAATCCGACACCTCCCATGACTACATTTGTACGTCTGTTGGCACGGGAGGGACCATGGCGGGAATTGTACGATCGGCAGGTACCGATCAGCACGTCATTGGCTACTCTGCATTGAAAGGAACCTTTCAGCGGGAAGTGATTGATTTATACACCGAAAAGACCGACTATACGATGACCGATGCCTGGTGTTTTGGAGGTTATGCCAAAATAGATAGCGATTTGGTCCGTTTTATCAATGAATTCAGAAGCAAGACCGGAATTCCTTTGGACCCCGTGTATACCGGAAAAATGATGTACGGTATTATAGATGGGATGCGAAACGGGTATTTCAGAGAAAATAGCCGTATTTTAGCAGTCCATACCGGAGGTCTGCAGGGAATCGCCGGAATGAACCAAATTTTGAAGCAAAAGAACCTACCATTATTGCATGAGTAAATTGTCAATGAGAAACTGGAGCTACCTTTGTCTCTTCGTCCTCTTCTTTGCAGGCTGTAAATCGAAGCAGCGCGTTGCCGAAAGACCCGATCCCCGAAACGAACAGGTGGTGATCTCCAATCGTCCGTCCAATGATAACCCTTCCAACGACTCTCAGGTGGTAAAACCCAAGGATCCACCTCCTAATGCAACCTATGCCCAGGTGGTGCAAACCTATATCGAAAATTATAAGCAGATTGCCATGGACGAGATGCAGCAATACGGTATTCCTGCCAGTATTACCCTGGCACAGGGTATTTTAGAAAGCGGTGCCGGTCGGGGTGATCTCACTCGCCGGGCGAACAATCACTTCGGAATAAAATGTCACAGGGGTTGGACCGGAGAGCGCGTAT
>CAZTLE010000103.1:0-14471 GCA_964614415.1 uncultured Aureitalea sp.
ACGGTTCACATTCCCGGCGGAAATGCCTCCAACATTAATTCCGATAACAACTTTGCGCTGTGGACAGCCATCGCCATTCCATTACCGCACAGTGGATGGATCAGTCCGGCACTGTCACCTGCCATCAGTATATGTTGTTCAACAGGAGCCTTTTTGGCAAAGGAAATCTGGCTGATAGTAAGCGGCTTATCGAAAACCGGTCGCCCCTGTTCGAAAAAACGTCTCAAATACGGGTTGCTGCTTAATACCGATTTTTGAAAGGCATCAAGATCACCATGCCGTTTAAAAGAGTCATAGGCGACCAAAAAGCAGGCGTTCACCGATCCGGTTTCCGTTTTAGAAAGGCCACAATAGCCGCCTTCAAAATTGTGTAGTGCGACCATATCATCGGGGAAATCGGCCTCATAGTGCGCTTTAACTCCCAGCCAGGGCGACTTTTCCCGAATGAACTCCCGGTCCAGGGAAATATCAATACCCGATCGTTTCCCATGAGCTCCTACGACAAATCGAGATACAAAATGCGCTTTCTTTTTCGTGTATATATGGAACTCACCCTCGTGAAACGCTACCCTGGTCACCGTGTCAAATTGGAAAGTAACCCGATCCCGGGCATGTTCGTAAAACAGATTGTCAAGCTTGTAACGGCTAATTCCAAAGCCACCCATAGGCAATTTGGAGGTTAGTCTTTCGCCATTGGTTTGGGTGATTTCGAAACGGCGTATATCCCTGGCCCCGTGCGCCATAGGATCTATACCTAGCTGCTTCAAATATGGAAGCACTTCATTGGAAACATATTCCCCGCATACCTTGTGATTGGGATAGGTATGCTTCTCGATAACGAGAACGCTTACATCCGAGCGGGATAGGTGTAAAGCGGCCGTGAGTCCTGCCAACCCACCGCCAATAACAATGACATCAAAAAAACCCCGTTCGGTCATATCTTAAAGAACGGGGTAATTTGTTACAATTGCAAACAACGGCCGTATCCTTATACGGAAATGTTGCCTGACTTAAATGTTAGTTGCCGTCGGCCTCATTTTTGGCATCCTGAACCATTTTTTCATTGGGCAGAATCACAATGTTCACCCTGCGGTTCTTAGCTCTTCCTTCGGCTGTACTATTGTCGTGCTTGGGCTGAGTCTCTCCAAACCAGTTGGTCTCAAAACGGGATGAGTTGAGTCCCTTATCCTGAATGAAGTAGTTCGTCACAGCGTACGCCCGATTCTTGGAAAGGGTCATGTTGTATTCATCGGAACCGGTGCTATCCGTATGCCCAACAACTAATACGTTTGTATCCGGATATTCTACCAGAATACCGGCAAGCTTATCAAGGGTCTCGCGAGACTTCGAGTTAATGTTGTACTTATTCGTGTCGAAAAAGACACCACTGTTCTCATCGAAGGTAACTACGATCCCATCATCTACGCGTTCCACTACGGCACCCGGAATTTCCTCTTCGATCTCCTGAGCCTGTTTGTCCATCTTAGCCCCGATAAGTACACCGGCTGCACCACCAACGACTCCTCCGATCACCGCACCGAGCTCTCCATTTCCTCCTTTTCCGACATTATTTCCTATGATCGCACCGAGAATGGCACCTCCGGCGGCGCCTATTACGGCTCCTTTCTGCTTATTGTTCGCATTCTTAGTGGCTTCACACCCCGTCATTCCTATCACGAAGACAAGGGCCAGTGCCATTATTGAGATTTTGTTGATTTGGGTTTTCATTATTCACTGATTTTTGAAAAGTTCATACTTATTGTAAAAGGTGATCCGTCAAGTGAAACAGTTTGCTCCCATGTCATGGAAGAATTACTTAGTTTGGCCAGACGGTATCTGAATCCCGTATTATCTTCGGATTTCTTCTTCTCGTTGGTTGGTTTCAGCAAAAAGTCATACAAACCCGTGGTTGGATCAATTTCCTGAATCGTGAAGATGAAATACCTGTCACCGGTAGGGCAATCGCCATTGTTGATCGTATATGTTCCGGTGTTGTTATTCGGAATAAACCTCCAGGAACTGCCTTCAAAACACTCTTTGGAAGTATCACGCATCATCGTGATGTTGAAGGTCCCCTGTTCGCTGTAGGTAATCTCATCCAGGGACCAGTATCCCTTGATCACCTTCTTTGATTGTTGTACAGTCTTAGGACCACATGAGGCCGCAACTGCCAGAATGAAGGTAAGTAATGCAATTCGTTTCATATGTGTTGGTTTAATTTGTTGACTATTATACATTATCCATGCCAAAGGTGTTATCATGGCGGGGATTTATGCAAAGAGGCAGGCTCAATCCGGGAGCCTGATAAAACTAGTGAAAGACTTAGGTTAGCTTAAGACTAAGGTACAAAAGAATGGGTATAAAACCGATATGAGTACGACTATCCTTACAAAATCTAATATGCCAGCAGGGTTTCAAGGGCCGAAACAAAGCGTTCCCGGGGCAGATACTCTGCTTCCAGGTTTGCAGCAAACGGAATTGGAGTTTCCAGACTGGCTACTCGTTGGACGGGACCATCGAGGTACTCAAAGCAGTTTTCAGAAATAAGGGCGGAAATGTCCGAAGCAATTCCCCCGAACATACTGTCTTCCTGCAGGATAAGCACTTTTCCCGTCTTCTTGACTGATGTAAAGATCGCCTCCGTATCCAGCGGAGCCAGAGTTCTAAGGTCCAGCAGATCCACAGAGAGTTCAGGACGCTCTTCCAAAACCTCCAAAGCCCAATGCACCCCGGCTCCATAAGTAATGATGCTGATATCATTTCCTTCTTTAAGCGTAGCAGCTTTCCCAATGGGAAGGGTGTAATATTCGGTAGGCACTTCCTGCCGGATACTTCGATACAACGCCTTGTGTTCAAAGAACAATACCGGGTTCGGATCCTCAATAGCCGTTGTTAGCAAGCCCTTGGCATCATAAGGAAATGCCGGATACACCACTTTTAACCCCGGAGTATGTGTAAACCAGGCTTCGTTCGTCTGACTGTGAAACGGACCGGCTCCTACTCCGGCGCCACAGGGCATTCGAATCACGACATCCGCATTCTGTCCCCACCGATACTGGGTTTTGGCCAGATAGTTTACAATTGGATTGAATCCCGAAGTAACGAAATCAGCAAATTGCATTTCCATCACGGCCTTATACCCATTGATAGATAATCCCATGGCCGCCGATACAATGGCCGACTCGCAAATGGGTGTATTTCGCACACGCTCTTTTCCAAAGGCATCAACGAAGCCTTCGGTGATCTTGAAAACACCTCCGTATTCCGCAATATCCTGCCCCATGATCACCAAATTATCGTGACGCTCCATGGATTGCTTAAGTCCCTGGGAAATAGCATCTACGTGACGTAGTGTTTCTACTTCTTTATTCGGTGTAACTTCCTCATATAAAAATGATTTAAATACATCATTTAACTCATCACTTTGAGTTGAAGTAATGGGGTCTTCGGCAAAAGCAGTTTCGAGATTTGATTCAATTTCCTGCTTGATCTCGTCTGTTATACGGGTAATATCCGAATCAGATAACACCCCTTCTGCAAGCAGATAGTTTTGAAAGTTAATTACCGGGTCTTTAGCCGCCCACTCCTCCATAAGCTCCTTAGGAACATATTTGGTACCGCTCGCCTCCTCATGGCCACGCATGCGGAAGGTCTTGAATTCGATCAATACCGGCCTTGGATCGTTCCGAAGGCTCCCGGCAAGCTCATTCATAAGCTTGTACACCTCCAGGATGTTATTTCCGTCAACAATATGGGATTCCATGCCATAGCCCAGGCCCCGTTGCGCCAAATGCTCACAGTTATACTGCTCGTTAGTGGGCGTGGACAGGCCATATCCGTTATTCTCGATGCAGAAAAGCACGGGTAGATTCCATACGGAAGCGACATTCAACGCCTCGTGTATATCTCCTTCACTGGTACCGCCTTCTCCGGTAAACACCGCGCAAACCTGCTTATTCTCTTTCAATACATTTCCCAACGCAATCCCATCGGCCACACCAAACTGCGGGCCCAGGTGCGAGATCATTCCAACGATCTTGTATTCCTGGGTGCCAAAATGAAAACTCCGGTCACGACCTTTCGTAAAACCGCTTGCCTTTCCCTGCCATTGTGAGAAAAGTCGGTGCAATGGAATGTTGCGGGATGTAAATACACCGAGGTTTCGGTGCATGGGCAGTATATATTCTTCGGAATCCAGTGCGGCTGTCACACCGATCGATATCGCCTCCTGTCCGATACCGCTGAACCATTTTGAAATTTTACCCTGGCGGAGTAAAATGAGCATTTTCTCCTCAATGAGTCTGGGTTTTAGCATGGATGTATACAACGTGATGAGCAGGTTGTCATCGAGGTCGCCACGATCGTAGTCAAAAGCAATTTGGGAAGCAATATCCGATTTCATTCTAAGATTTTCTTGCTTTCAAATGTAGAAAAAAACCGGGTGCAAAAAAGTTCCGGAGTCTTTTTTTTATAGCCCGTTTCACGGGGTATTTTGGTATATTTGTAGGACGGAAATACAACAGTTATGAATAATATTCCAAGTGTTGATCTGGCTGATTTTCTATCGGAAGACCCCGCCAGAAAGCAAAAATTTGTAGATGAGATCGGTTCGGCATATGAAGAGATAGGCTTTGTTTCCTTGAAAAACCACTTTCTGGGTGACGATCTCGTAAACGCACTGTATACGCAGGTGAAGGCCTTCTTCGCTTTGCCGTTAGAACAAAAAACGAAGTACGAGATCGAAGGGCTCGGAGGTCAGCGAGGCTATGTTTCCTTCGGAAAAGAGCATGCCAAGGGTAAAAAGGAAGGTGATTTGAAGGAGTTTTGGCATTTCGGCCAGGAGCCATCCGAAGATGCTAACCTGCCCGAAGAGTATCCGCAAAATGTGTCGGTAAGCGAATTGCCGGAGTTCAATCCTACCGGAATGGAGGCCTATCGCATGTTGGAGAAAACGGGAATCTACGTATTACGCGCCCTGGCATTATATATTGGGTTGGACGAGCATTACTTCGATCACTGGGCTACCAACGGGAACAGTATATTGAGGCCCATCCACTATCCTCCTATCACCGAAGAACCCAAAGGAGCTGTGCGCGCCGGAGCTCACGGGGATATCAACCTTATCACACTCTTAATGGGTGCCTCTACAGGCGGCTTGCAAGTATTACGCAAAGACGGCCAGTGGATTGACGCCATTCCTGAAGAGGACGAATTGGTGATCAACGTAGGAGATATGCTCGAGCGACATACAAACAACAAACTGCGTTCTACCATCCACCGGGTGGTTAATCCGCCGAGAGATCAATGGCACACACCAAGATATTCCATCCCGTTCTTTATGCATCCCAGAAGTGATATGCGTTTGGATTGTCTTGAGGCATGTATTGACGCCGATCATCCCAAAGCGTATGAAGATATTTCGGCCGGAGAGTTTCTGCACGAACGTCTTATCGACATCGGATTGATTAAAAAGTAGTTTTAAGTTTTAAATGTTGAATGTTGAATTGTAAGTGTTAAGTTTTGCGATGATTTTGACATGAGCCATTTATAATTCAAAACTTAAAACTCAGCATTTAAAACTTAGCACTTAACACTTCCAACCATGGATTTAGAAGATCAGTTAAAAAAACTCTTTCCGGATCACGTGCCTTCGGAGACTCCGGAACCGCCCGAGCAACCTGATTTTTGGATTCAGGATGAACCGCTCATTTGCAAGTATAAGAAAAGAAAAGGGAAGCCCGTGACCATCATCGAAGGATATAACGGAGCGGACAGTGATTTCAAGAAACTTGCAAAAGAACTGAAACAACTCTTAAGTGTTGGTGGTAGCCATAAGAACGAACAGATTATCATTCAGGGGGACTACCGGGATAAGATCATGGATTTTCTAAAGAATAAAGGGTTCAAAGTGAAACGCGTTGGCGGGTAGATTACTCCATATTACCAATGGGGATAGTCTCACTTCTTACCTGTTATCCCTGAATTTTGAAGACCCCATACTCACATGGCGGGAAATGCTGTGTGAAGGCCCCGCAAGCAAGGAAGTATTCTCGAAAGACTTCATCAGCCAGCGAAAAACATTCCTGGAGGCAGGCGATTCATATGATGATTTCGTCGGTCAGTTTGCGATGTTGTCCACTGAAGAATTCTCTGAGATAGTTCTCTGGTTTGAGTATGACCTGTTTTGCCATGTGAACCTCTCAGCTGCTGTTTATCATTTAGATAGCCTGGGACTTTCTACCCCTATATCCCTGGTTTGCAGTGGTGTTGTGGAGGGTTCGGAGCGACTGCTGGGATTAAGCGAGCTGAGTGAAACTCAGTTACTTTCCCATTTTACGAAGCGCGCACGGCTATCTGAGAACAGTATTGCTACTTTGATTCGAGTGTGGGAAGTCTATTGTTCTGACGATCATTCTGAATTCATGACGTTGCAAGCAACCGGACAACTCCCCTATCTCGAAGACTGCATTGCCCATCACCTGCAACGATTCCCGCAGGAAACCAACGGACTATCGATACTGGAGCAAAAAATGTTGGCACGACTCGACGAAAGTTATTGCCGGAATACCGACCAATGGGTTGGCAGCATATTACGCGACCAGGGTTTTTACGGTTTCGGGGATCTGCAGTATTTCAAATTCGCTGAAAGACTGAACTTGTTTGTTGAAGCCTCATCACCCATAGGTATCACTGCATTGGGAAAAGAGGTACTGGCCAACAAACGCAATATCTTTGAAGATATCAAAGACGACACCCGGTTTGGAGGTGCTTTAAAATATGGGCATCTTTACAATGCGCAGCGAGAAGAAATAACACGACTATGAGTATACGTGATTCGGAACTGATCATAAATCCCGATGGGTCCATATACCATCTCAGCCTCCTTCCGGATGAGATTGCCGAGACCATTATAACCGTAGGGGATCAGAATCGCGTTGAGGCTGTTTCACAGCATTTTGACAGTGTAGATATCATTCGGAAGCACAGGGAATTCGTGACTCATACTGGCATGAAAAACGGCCATAGGCTTAGCGTGATCTCCACGGGAATCGGTACCGATAATATTGACATCGTTCTCAATGAGTTGGATGCGCTTGTCAATATCGATTTCTCCACACGATCCATAAAAGAAAAGCATACTCCCCTAACTCTTGTCCGGGTAGGAACCTCCGGCTCCGTGCAACCTGATATCGCGGTTGACAGTTTGCTGGTAAGCGCAATGGCGATAGGATTTGACAACCTCCCCTACTTTTATGATAATCTGGACTTTTTGGATGATGCACTATCGTTAGCTTTTAAATCACATACCAAATGGTCAAAGGCTAAATCGGAGCCTTATGGGCTTTCTGCCGATGCGGAATTGCTGACTGCATTCCGAGGGGAAAACCTCGCCGAAGGAATTACCGCCACCAACGTAGGTTTCTACGGACCCCAGGGACGCGTACTTAGATTGGGGCTTCAGGATTCGGAGCTGAATGAAAAGATCACCTCATTCCGGTATAAAGACCATCGTATCACGAATATGGAAATGGAAACTGCCGGTATATACGCTATGGCGCAACTGTTGGGGCATCGCGCTATTTCACTCAACGCCATTTTGGCCAACAGGATTGACGGCAGTTTCAGCAATCAACCTCAAAAAACCGTAGATCGACTTATTGAAATCACCTTATCTGTTTTAACTACATGAAAAAGTTTCATATCGGCGGCGTTCCGGAACACTTTAATCTCGCGTGGTATTTAACCCTTCGGAACAAAGAATATCAGGCACAGGGTATTAATCTGAGGTGGAAAGACTTTTATGGCGGCACAGGGCAAATGTGCAAGGCCTTGCGGGAGAAAGAGATCGATATGGCGGTGATCCTGACCGAGGGGATCCTTAGGGACATTATCAATGGAAATCCTTCAAAAATACTCCAGGTTTTTGTGCAATCTCCCCTGGTTTGGGGCATTCATGTTGCGGCCAACTCCGATTATCACAATGTATCGGACATCAGAGGTACACAAGCGGCAATAAGCCGTCTGGGAAGCGGTTCACATCTCATGGCCTACGTCCATGCGGAAAACGAGGGTTGGGATATTGAGAAAGATCTTGATTTCGAGATCATTAAAAATCTTCAGGGAGCATTGGAAGGGCTTCCGGAAGGGAAAGGAGATTACTTCCTGTGGGAGAAGTTTACAACGAAGCCATTCGTCGACGATGGGATTTTTAGGCGTATCGGGGAGATTCCGACGCCCTGGCCCTGCTTTGTTATTGCAGTTCGCAACGAAGTATTGGAGAGCGATCCCGAAAGCATTGCTACCATCCTAAACATCATAAATAATACGACGACCGATTTCAAAAAGATTCCGTCGATAGACCAAACGATTGCCAACCGATACGAGCAGAACCTGGAAGACGTTCGGGAATGGTTGTCGATAACCGAATGGAGTCAGGAACAACTATCTACGGATCAGATCAACACCATTCAGCAGCAATTACTCAAGCTCGGTGTTATCGAACACACATTGCCGGCTGAATTCTTCCTCGCTTAATTTTCCCGATAATTAGGTGTTTTCACGGAGGTGAAAAGTAAATATTTTACTGTAATATGGTATGTTGTAAATACTGCCTGGTAACTATTTATGGATACACACCGGTTATTCAATATAACAGCATCGCTACTATTACTGCTGAGCTTTCTCGGAATGTTATTCATGATCCGTGAAGTAATCGTCCGAATAGAGGACTACCCGGATGATCTGTCCCAACTGGAATGGTCGGTAGAACGAAAAACTCCTGTGAACAAAAAAGAAACCACTGACTACGGAAGTGCTATGGGGCTGGACGTTTCCCATTACCAGGGTAAGATCGACTGGAACAACATGGATGAACGGATTGCATTTGTAATATGCAAAGCCACTGAAGGGCTTTCTTTTACCGATCCTGAATTCGATTACAACTGGGCGCAAATAAAGGCCAGCGGACGGGTGCGCGGTGCCTATCATTTCTACGTAGCCTCTGATGATCCCATAGGACAGGCCCGATATTTCTGGGCTGCCGTGAAAACCTACGATGATACCGATCTCCCCCTGGTGCTCGACATCGAACCCGAAGGTGTAAAGGAACACATAACGCCTGCAAAACTTCATACTGATGTGTTGAACTTCCTGGAAGAATTGACATCATTGTCCGGAAAAAAGCCGATCATCTATGTTGACTACTCTTTTGCAAACGAATATCTCAATAACCAAAAGTTTACCGAATACCCGCTATGGATTGCCGAATATGAGTCTGAAAGTGCTCCTAAGCTTCCTGATACCTGGCAGCATATCGGTTGGGATTTTTGGCAGCGAAGTCCTTCGTATGAGGAGAAAGGAATTTCCGGAGACGTTGATTATGACCTGTTTGACGGCAACGTTCGTGCCCTGAAGGAATTCGCCAGAAACAAAAATTTTTAAAAAATACGCAACCTTTTACATCGGATGACGTCTTATAGTCAAATCAGCAACTATGACCACCTTCCTTATTATTCTTGGAGCCTTGCTGGTGACCAACTTTTTGTTGCTTCAATTTAGTTGCAACGATACATCGGAAACGGAGTTTCCGGACGAAGAATAGGTTTTCCTCACGCTCCTGTTCGCAATCACCATTCGATGGGTGATTTTCCCGTTTGCATTAGATAATCATTTGCCTTACTGAAGTGTTTATTCCCAAACCAATAGCCTCTGTTGGCGCTCAATGGTGACGGATGACCACAGCTAAGCACTTTGTGTTTTTGTGTATTGATCTTTGCGCCTTTGCGTTTCGCATACCCACCCCAAAGCATGAAGACAAGGTTTTCCCTTTTTTCGGAAAGAACTGAAATTACAGCATCCGTGAATAACTCCCATCCTTTGTTCTGATGACTCCCGGCCTGATGGGCACGAACGGTAAGAGTGGCGTTAAGCAGAAGCACCCCCTGGTCGGCCCAGCGCTCGAGATTGCCACTAGCGGGGACCTCTTTGTTCAGGTCGGTTCGGATCTCCTCAAAGATATTGACGAGGGAAGGTGGCTTTGGAATACCATCGGACACCGAAAAGCAAAGGCCGTTTGCCTGACCAGGGCCATGATA
Source organism: uncultured Aureitalea sp. (assembly GCA_964614415.1). Classification (GTDB taxonomy): domain Bacteria; phylum Bacteroidota; class Bacteroidia; order Flavobacteriales; family Flavobacteriaceae; genus CAZTLE01. Next base: position 10,095 of record CAZTLE010000103.1, read on the forward strand.
GGGGTCCTGGCCAAGGATGATCACTTTTACATCGGAAAAAGGGGTATGATCAAAGGCCGAAAAAATTCGCGATCCGGGCGGATAGCAACGGGTTGAACTGTATTCGGACTTGACAAAATGAATAAGTTGAGAGAAGTAGGGTTTCTCAAATTCCGACTGAAGTTCCTGCTTCCAACCGGGCTCTATTTTTACGTCCATTATTGTTATTTTTGTCAGGGTTTTAAAAATACGAAATCCAAACACTGAAGAAACCGTTCACGCGGGTAATTTATAAACACGATCGATGATACGCATTGACGCCAAAACATTGGAAGACCTTGAGTTTCCGGCTGTCCTGGAACAGTTGGCCGAGCAGTGCGTGACCGATCCCGGGAAAGAGCGCACGGTGCGGCTTACCCCCTTCTCTGAGCGGGAGGACATTCTTCCCGAATTACATCGTGTTAAGGAATTTACGGCTTCGTTCGACAATGAGAACGGCATTCCCAACCATGGTTTCGAACCGGTCTCAAAAGAACTGCAGATGCTGGAGATCGAAAACAGCGTTCTGGAAGTGTCGGGCTTCCGACGTATCCTTTCGGTTTCGGAAACGACCAGAACCCTGCTCAAATTCTTCAAAAAATTTGAGGAATTCTATACCTATCTCAACGATTTTTCAGAAAAAGTCACGTATACCTCTTCCATATCCGATTCGATACGAGAGGTAATCGACAAATACGGCGAGATTAAAAATGATGCTTCCGAGGAGTTGGCTGCCATACGTAAACGACTCAACGTTATTAAATCCCAAATAAACGCATCATTTTCAAGGGCGCTTAATCACTATGCCCAGCAGGATTATCTCGATGAGATCCGGGAAAGTGTGGTGGACAATCGTCGCGTGTTGGCAGTAAGATCCATGTATCGCAAAAAGATTCGTGGTGCCGTACTGGGAAGTTCTAAAACGGGCAGTATCGTCTATATCGAACCTCAGGAGACCTTAGAGTATACCAACGAACTGAGCAATCTGATCTACGAAGAGCAGGAAGAGGTTAAGCGAATCCTCAAAGCACTTACCGAGCATATTCGTCCTTATAAATCGCTAATCGCTGCCTTTAGGGATTACCTGGTTTCCATTGATGTATTCCATGCCAAAGCTAAATACGCTCTTGCTATTGGAGGTAACCTTCCGTTACTGGCACAGGATAAGCGAACTTTTTTAAAAGATGCCTACCACCCGCTGTTGCTTCAGTCAAATAAACAACAGCGCAAGAAGACCTATCCTCAAACGATCGAACTGCATCAAAACAATCGCATTATTGTTATTTCAGGGCCTAATGCGGGTGGAAAGAGCATCACATTGAAGACCGTAGGTCTGTTGCAGGTAATGCTGCAAACCGGAATGCTGATCCCTGTGGACCCGCTTAGCGAGCTAAGGATCTTCAACCGGGTCCTTACGGATATTGGTGATAATCAGTCCATCGAGAACCATTTAAGCACCTATAGCTACCGGTTGAAGAAAATGAATCAGTTTCTGAAAAAATGTAATTCGGAAACCTTATTCCTTATTGATGAATTCGGAACCGGAAGTGATCCCGAACTGGGTGGTGCCCTGGCCGAGACATTTCTGGAGGTGTTTTACGAACGCAAGGCCTTTGGTATTATCACCACCCATTACACAAATCTTAAATTGCTGGCTAACGAGTTACCGCATGCGACCAATGCCAATATGCAATTCGATAACCGCAGCCTGGAACCCCTCTTCCACTTACAACTAGGCGAAGCGGGAAGCTCTTTCACTTTTGAGGTCGCTCAGAAAAACGGCATCCCTTATAGTCTGATCAACAAGGCCAAGAAAAAGATCGAACGCGGAAAGGTTCGTTTCGATAAGACCATTGCCAATCTTCAAAAAGAACGATCCCGCCTTCGGAAAACCTCTGAATCTCTAAAAACGGAGGAGGAAAAAGCCCGGGAAGAAAGCAAACAACTCGAAGTTACCAACGCGCGCATCCAGGATAAACTGGAAAGCTATCAGGAACTGTTTGATGCCAATCAGCGCTTAATTACCCTCGGGAGGAAGTTCGATGCGCTTTCCGAACGCTATTTCAACAACAAACGCAAGCGGGAGCTTATCGACGAACTCATGAAGCTTGTCATGATGGAAAATAGCAAGCGGAAGAAGGTGACACCACAGCAAAAGAAGGTTGAGAAAGCGAAAGAACGCAAGGTACAGCGGGAGGTGAATCAAAAAGTGGAAGGTATTCGCAAGCGGAAGAAAAAGGAAAAAGAAGCGGCCAAAGAGGCTCCGGCACCAAAACCGCGCCCGGTGTTTAAAGTGGGCGATCGCGTGCGTATGATCGATGGCCGGGCCGTAGGAACCATTGATACCCTTGAAAAGAACAAAGCTGTTGTAAACTATGGCATATTTACGACTAATGTAAGTGTCGATGAACTTGAACTGGTATAGTGGAAGAAATAAAGAAACATAAGATCATATTATTCGACGGTGTGTGCAACCTGTGCAACAGCTCGGTCGTATTTGTCATTAAGCGTGACAAAAAAGACGTGTTCAAGTTTGCGCCGCTGCAAAGCGATATTGGGGAGGAACTGGTTAAAAAGCACGGAATCGACACGTCGAAAACCGACTCGATCATTCTCGTGGATGGTGATACGCATTACATCAAGTCCTCGGCAGCCCTGCGCATTGCCAAACATTTATCCGGAGGTTGGTCCCTACTTTACGGGTTCATGATCTTTCCTGCGTTTATGCGAAACTGGGGTTATGACTTTATCGCCCGAAACCGGTATAAATGGTACGGAAAGCGCGAAAGCTGTATGATTCCAACGCCGGAATTAAAGGCAAAGTTTCTGTAGATTTCGTTCGCTTTAGTTGTCCGATCTCGTCACAATCCAACGGTTGAGGTACAGACCATCGTAAAAAATGATAATTGCATTTCCAGGTTTGAGAATCACATCATTCTCCAGGGAAAATCTGTTCTGAGCTACGGAAGTCGAGTTGATGTTCGAGAGCAATTTGAGATCCATAGAGCTGTCCCCATTATACAGATAAATCACCCTTCCGTGAACTCCACCATCGATCCCACCCAAATCGGCACCACTATGCAAGATTCGAAATACGTCTGATAATATGTTGGTGGTGGCCAACTCGAAGTCCGTATTTTCATTCACTCCACTGGGCAGAGGAAGAGAAATCGTAGCGAACTTCATGTAGGTCTTATCGATATTGCTCAGAAATCGATACCATCGACCGTCTTCCCAGTAGTAAAATCCGGGTGTTACGTCATTAGCAGTGGCCGTATTATAAACAAGTGTGCTGTCCTCCAATCCGGATCCCTTGGGATTGGTGACGGGTAATTCCTGAGTGGTCCTGACTAGTGCAACACGTGGAATTAAAATTCCCTTATCGGCACTGGCGACGTCCAGTAAACCTGAAGGAGAAGTCGTATTGATTCCGACTTGTGAGAAGGTACATACCGGTAATAATACCAGTAGTAAGAGAGTCAAGTTTTTCATATGCTTGGTAATGGTTCATACGATTTTACTTGACCGGGTTGACGTCGCGAATATACTCAATAAGTATTTTCTTACAAAATATTTCTACGGGAAAACCGTAATCGAAATATGAAACTAGTTCCTAGTTATCAGTCAATTATGGATGTGAATATTACAAGGCAATTACCGGACCCGGTTATTTCAGGTTCTCCAGGATGAAGTTGAGTTTGGGGTTGCTGTTCTCGTTCTTACGGAAAGCATGGTTTTCATATTTGTTCGGACGGGCCAATCCATTCTTTTGCCATTCTACAATGGTGTCAAGACGCTCCAGGCATACCTTTCCGGACAGCAACACATCCAGATCCCCTCCATTGTGATAGAAGTCGTACACCTTCTTAAGCCCTGTGAGATACATATAATCTTTGGTGAAACCTCCACCGCGATGAGCCCTAAGCGTGATGTTGTAGGATTCCTCCCGATTTAATTTGTACTGATTGTGCAGTAAATCGAACGTATCACAGAAATTAAATCCTTTGTGAAGACTATCCGTCGCCAGTACCCGGTAGGATAACTCCTTTAGGCGATACAGCGTCAGACAGTTGCTCATGTATTCGCTAAACACCGCCAAACCTTCCTGGGTCTCTACGTTATTGGGGAATCCATTATGGAAAACTTTGAGTGACTGCTCCAATCCATTGTACGTTGTAACGAGGTGTACCCCGATTTCATGATTAGCCAGCACTTTCAACTGGTTGGCACTATAGCGGTGATTCTTCTTGAGCAATAAGGTCTGAGTATTGTTCTGGACCATGGCCGCCGCCGAAATCTTATTGGAGAACTTGATCTTGAACTCAAAATCGTATTTCTTAACGAATTCTCTGAAATAGT
>CAZTLE010000104.1:0-14459 GCA_964614415.1 uncultured Aureitalea sp.
CAAGCGTTTCGCTTGTGGTAAAAAAATAGATTTCTTTAATAATTAGAGAATTTGATAAAACCCGCCGCAGTCCAATTTTGGACTGCGGTTTTTTTGTAGTTTTAACATGGGCACCAGTACCGTAGTATATCCAAATGACGAATAAGGTATGAGAAGCATTTTGTGTTTGACCTTTGCTAGCATTCTGGTTACAATGTTGGGTTGTAATGAATCTAGAAAGGCAAATCAGAATTCAGTTATGGATTTTTACAGATGTTCCTTTCAAGGAGACAGTGAAGACATATCTGGTTTTCTAAACAAGGATTCAATACTAAAGGGTGAAATTGGATTACAATTGTTTGCCAATCATTATTTGTTTTTTGAAGGAGAAGATGAGTCTTTGATGATGTACGTTTATCGTCACGAAGACAGTGTCTTTGAGACTTTTCATTCAAGGGACCTTTCCGCTCAATATGATGATTATAGAAAATACAGGATGTATCTGACCGATTCCACATCTTCCGGATTCGAAATGATAGTTGAATCCGCAGATGATATTTTCACTCAAATGAATGATAAGTCCATTGTTATTGAATGTGTGAAAAAGGAATAGCCGTATAAATAAAGATTCCAGGTTTGGTCCTGCTACCGGTTACCTAATTGGATGGGCTTACACTGAGTTCATGGAAGTGCTCAGTGACGGCTTGATTGGTACCGGCCAACTCAGTTGGCAATATCTTGAAATTGCTATATTTAAACGTCCATACCACTGCTGGTCTGTAGTTAAAACGAAACTTGAACGTAATTCTTAATGTTATGAAGAAAAGCTTTCTCATTGTTTTCCTTACGATAGCACAAATGTTAATCGGCCAGGAAATAACTCTAAATCACAATCATAATAGCACAATTATCGACCAAAATGGAAATTTTACCTGTAGTGGCGGAGGGGTGGCCTGGGCCCGGGTGTTTGTGCTTGAAGATTTTGGAGTTACAGGTCAGTTCACTATAAATTCCGGGTCATTCGGAATCGAGTTTGGTAATTCGGCTACAGGAGATGGTGTCATTGTGAATGTGTATGAGATTGATAGCGGATTTCCGAATACGTTCGATGAATCTTCGATTTTGGGTTCAAGTAATATGATCGACATTCCCACCAATACAAACAATACTGTATTTTCTTTCGATTTTCCAAACCCGATCGTAGTTTCTCCGAATGTAGAAATGATTCTGGTAGAGGTCCGCCTGGGAGGTCAGGCGCAACTGGTTTTCATGGGGGGTACATCTACCAGCTCCGACTTTTCCTGGTGGAATCCTTTAAATCATCAAAGCTGTCAGGGCCAGCCAAATACGTATCAAACGACCGTCGATCTCAACCGTCCGAATCTTAATTATTATATCACGGTTACGGGTGATAATCTGCTAGGAGTTGACCAAATTGACGACCTTGACTTTTCAATCTCACCAAATCCGGTATATAATACACTTAACATTCAGCAGTCAGAACTGCATGAAATTGTTAAAACGCAAGTATTCGACATCAACGGAAAGGTCGTCCTGGAAGACGACGCTACCAAGACTTTGAATGTGTCTTCGTTTTCATCCGGATTGTATTTTTTAAGGCTCGAAACAAGGCATGGGTTTGCGACGAAGAAGTTTGTGAAGCGATGATTGGTAAAGGTTGATCAGTGTAACTGCCAATTCAGCCCCTAAATCGAAATCTGCTCCACGATCAATCGCATCCCTATGCGATTTTTTTCACTCGGGACTTCCGGAATATGTATGTAGAACTCCAACGCATCCCAAACCACCAACCCGGGAACCATATGATTTACCGTCCCAGGTGGAATGGCAGTATCCGTATTGGGAAATAACTGAGCATCATATAGCCTGTTAAGACTGTTCTTTCCATTGCTTTGATCCCCAGGAGGAATATTAATCTCGCCAACAAGTACGCGACCGGTAACGTTTCCATTGGCATCCCGTCCCGTAACGGTAAAAATACTGATCCGCTTCTCCTGTAGCCCCAGTAAGCGACCACTTCCAATGAACAACTGAATTTTGGGAATCAATGTGCGCTGTCCAAAGAAGCGATATTCGAACGGTTCATCGGTATCTACGGGGAATACCGTATCCGTATTCTTGGAGGGTATGGAAAGTACATTAATGCGATGCGGGTTCAGGTAGGGGATGCTCAGTAGGGCATGGGTGAAATTATACGGACCGCCCCGACCTCCCATGTTTACATTCTCAAAGGAGATATTGGGAAACGTCTCTCCCTGATCGTTCAATTTGATAAAATCCCAATCGTCAATATCGGTATAGAACCTCAGGTCCTTAAAGATAATGAAGTTTCCATTTCGTGGCGCATGTGCAGGGTGACTCCCGATCACAAATTTTCCATCGTAATGACCTCCGTCCATTTTCAGCTTTAATCGGTTGGCCCGTAATTTGGCAAGTATACCCTCTTTTTTATACCGCTCCCTGCCACCGCCTCCGCTAATGCCGCAGTCCCTGAAGGTAACGGTGACATCGATCCTGGAACCCCAGGCGTCCAGCAAAGCAGCCGCCTTCGGATTTCGGGTGGCCTTCCATTCCAGTTTGGTATTCTGAAATTGCCAGTTGGCCGTAGCACCATACTTGGAGGGTTCATCCGGACTTCGTGGAATAAAATGAAGGAGACAGCCATCAATAACTACATTTCCGTTCGACACTTTAGTACGCCCATGGCCGGCCACATGGAAGACCTTTTCAATACTACCTCCCCAGCTACAGTTCTCATAGCCATTGATGACTCCCTGGGGGTTTTTGGAATAAAGAAACTCCTTGCAGTCAATGAAAGTGCAATTGAAGCAACTGGTTGTGTCCTCATTGAGATCGTAATAGACCGGTTCTTTGTTCGCGTCCAATTTTACCGCGTACTGAAAATTCAGTATCCGCTGAAAATTTTTGGTGTGACAACGGTGCAGACTAAAATTGCGTCCGCCGCTTTCCCCGTTTATATTGAAGAGATTAATATCCCATTCCTCTTTGTTGCTCGAATCCTCTGCCTTGTGGACAAAGGTGAGGTCTTCAATACTCACTGAATTGTAGGTATGAAAGGCGAACATGGACGCATCACCGATCCAGCCCCTGGGTTTGGTGAAATGCGCCGGATCGACCACCAGGCAGCTGGCAAACCGCGAATCCCCTGTTATTTTTAGTCCTAAGGCATTCTTGAAGAAAATGGGCTTATCTATCCGATATACACCCTTGGGAACATAAATATGGCCTACACCGTGTGTAGGGTTGTTCCCTCCCAGGGGATCATAGGTCAATCGTTGTTTTAGTTCTGCGAAGGCCTTTACAAAGGCGGTTGAATCATCGGACGAACCATCACCACTGGCCCCAAATTCCATAACATTTACAACACTGTCACTCATACTATTGTCTTAAAATTAAATTACGAATACTATCGCTCGTTGCATCCCGGGGGATGAATGAACTGCTTTTGTTTAATAATTGGGAAGTGTTTTTGGAATGGTTCAAACTTATCCTTTTCTCACCTTTGACCGCAAGAGTCTTTTTCCCCTTTTTTCTGTGGATTTATCCTCCCACCGTGTGAACCCCAGGCCTCAATTACGTAAAAACCCGTATAGGGAGTGCGCTGGCAATGACTTACCTTCCAAAATGTACATTGGAGAAAGAATATCTTATATCCAACACCATGAAGGTAGGCATCACCAAAACTGACAAAAGCAAAACCCCGCCCCCCGTTCACAATTCGGCCAACGAGAGCAATAAGAGCAAGGACGCCTCTTTTAAGGATGAACGTCCCGAGACGCTGCAATTGAACAAGATGCAAGGTGCGGCCGATGGATATGTACAGAAGACCCGGGTAGTGCAACTTCAGAAGAAAGCAAACCTGTTTACCGCAACCAGCAAACAGCCCATCCAAATGAAGCCGGCCGAGGTTAAGGGAACGACACATCCGGTAAAGAAAAAAGGGCTATCCATAATGAAGGGTGAGAAGGGAAAACTACTGGCCCATGGCACACCACTGGATGTAAATCCCGGTGTACGATTGCGCTCCCGACGGGGTCCCAATCAGGAGATGGTAGGGGATTACGATACCCGGGGTGAACACATATACCGATGGTACCTTATTAATGATATGTTAGGTGGTGAATGGTATATACGGGAAGGTACTTTTGAATTTAGTAGCTCCGAAGATGCTCCGGAGGTAAGTGAACTTTCGCACCCGGACAAGCGTACCAAAAGACAAAGCCATTATGCGGTGCGCTTCGAAGTATGGTACAATGAACATTTTTTCGATGCAGGGCATGAGCATGAAAAGGTGGATCAATCCGGACACATGGTAATGAAAGATATGAGTACATCACATCCCAAGGGAAAACCGTACTATGCATACGAACAGAGAGGAGCGAAAGAGGTAGATACAGCGAAGAAAACCGGGAGCATGGGAATGACAAGCGATTCAAGGGTAACGGAAGATGATGCTGAAGGAATTAGAGTGGAAGGATTTCCGTTTAAAGCAAAATATTCAGGACTTGGTACGGAGAACGAAAGTCAAACAGATATTGAAAAACGATTGAGAGGGCAAAAGAGGGTGCTCGACAGTAAGAGGTGGGTTAAATATAAGCCCACGGAACATAGGGCTGAAGATGCGGTTACGCGTTTTACTAAAAGAAAATGGATCGAGATCCTGGTGACCAAAAAAGAGTTTGACTACTTGAAGGATAAATTTGAAGAACGTAAAAAAGGCGGCTTTTACTCCTTCCTAAGAGAGGCTCGGACCGGCCTTGGTTACGACCTGGCAACACGCTGCCTGTCTGTATTGGAAGATATTGCACTGAAACGAAAAGAAAAAGAAGCAAAAAAAGCGGAAGGGCCACAAGCTCATAGAGATCTGCAAACAGGTCATGCCCGTGAGGTGTTGGACCACTTTGCCCAGATAAATAAGGTCACCGTAAAGCACAAAGGAGAGGAACCCGCGTAGCAGGGTCCATACGCAATAATCTGAGTAACTTAAGTACAACGCTTTTTCGTTTCGGTTCGTAGCACTTTTTCCCAAAAAAGAACCGTATATTCGCGCCCTTTAATTCAGGCGCATGCTACAAACAACCATCAAGAATTTTACTCAGAATCCCAAGAACGATATCCTGTCCGGACTTACCGTTGCCCTGGCACTTGTGCCCGAAGCCGTAGCCTTTGCCTTTGTGGCCGGTGTGGAGCCCCTGGTAGGGCTCTATGGAGCCTTTATGATGGGGATTATCACTGCCCTGTTCGGTGGGCGCCCGGGAATGATAAGCGGAGCAACAGGAGCTATGGCAGTTGTCATGGTAGGCCTGGTAAAACTGGGCAACGAAGCGGGACAGGCCCTGGAAACCCCCGTAGATAATCTGGGCTTACAGTGGCTGTTCATAACCTTGCTCCTGGTTGGGGGAATACAGGTACTGGCCGGAGTGTTGCGACTGGGTAAGTTTGTACGCCTTATACCACACCCGGTGATGATGGGTTTTGTTAACGGACTGGCAATCGTGATCTTTAAGTCCCAACTGGGACTTTTTCCTGAAGTAGCCGTACAGGGCATTTCGTTATGGTCACAGCCCGGGGAGTGGTTTTCAGCCTTATTCCAAAACTCGGATTTCTGGACCATGATGGGGCTGGTCGCACTCACTATGGGAATCATGTACGGCCTTCCGAAGCTCACTAAAAAAATACCCGCGGCGCTTACCGCCATAGTTGTAGTAGCGGCTATTGTTATTTTGGGAAAGGTGGATGTAAGTACGGTAGGTTCGTTTATCAGGGACGGAGGAGGTTCCGGTTTGAAGGGTGGGTTGCCTGAGTTTCAGGGGCAATTGTTTACGCTGTTCTACACCATGAAAGGACACGTCTGGACCATCCTGTCCTATGCCTTTATCCTGGCCGCTATCGGACTCATAGAGTCCCTCATGACCTTAAGCCTTATTGACGAAATGACCGAATCCCGCGGAAGTGGGAACCGGGAGTGTGTGGCCCAGGGGGGAGCGAACTTCCTGAACGGACTCTTTGGTGGTATGGGAGGTTGTGCCATGATCGGACAATCCATAATCAACGTAAGCTCCGGAGGTAGGGGGCGATTATCGGGGGCAACGGCTGCACTTGCCCTGCTGTGCTTTATCCTGTTTGCGTCGCCACTTATTGAGCAAATTCCAATCGCCGCCCTGGTGGGTGTTATGTTCATGGTTGTGATCGGTACTTTCGCCTGGAGTAGCTTCCGAATACTGAATAAGATACCGTTGAGTGATGCGATTGTCCTTATCGCGGTTTCGGCCATTACAGTGTGGCAGGATTTGGCCATAGCTGTAATTGCTGGTGTGATAATGAGTGCGCTCACCTTTGCCTGGAAGAACGCCACCATGATCCGTGCCCGAAAACATCTGCGTGAGGATGGTACCAAGGTTTATGAGATCTGGGGTCCCTTGTTTTTCGGATCAACACAGGCGTTCAATTCCAAGTTCGATGTGAACAACGACCCTGAGGAAATCGAAATTGATTTTATCGAGTCTAAGGTCAGTGATCATTCAGGTGTAGAGGCTTTACGTAATATTGCCAATAAGTATATCGCTCAGGATAAAAAGGTCACCCTAACTCACCTGAGTCCTGACTGCAAAGCCCTCCTTCTGAAATGGAACCCCGAATTCGATACCCTGATTAAAGAAAGTATCGACGATCCACGTTACTATGTGGTGACCGATATGATGGATTCGGAAGTGTAGAGAAGGTTATTTATTGACTCTTTGTTTGTTTCGGGCAATTTTGAAGCCTCTTCAGGACTTGATTCCTGTTGCTTTTTGGCTTCTTATGGCCGCCCGTCCGCTAGAAATAGGGTTGCAGCAACGGGAGTTTTCGTTACTTTTGATCGGGTAATACGATTCGAACAATAGGTATCCTTGATTGACCTGAGGCTTCAATGGCGGATATAGATGTTTCGACAATGCATTTAGTGATTTGATCAAAAGAATACTTAGAAAATATCGCTTCACGGCCAGAATAGTAGAAATGTACTTTTTTGCCAGGGAAAACCTCAAAAAAAGAGGGTGGTTCGAATCGAGGTTCAGAAAAGAATCTATCGACGTTAATGGCGAACCTATACCCTGGTATACCTACTCATTCCTCAATTTCCTGAAAGACAGGTTGAACGGATCAATGACCGTTTTTGAGTTTGGGTGTGGAAATTCCACCATTTGGTTTTCATCAAGAGTAGGGGAGGTGATAGCGGTTGAATCGGATCAGAAATACTTGTCAAAAGTCAGTGCGGAACTTAAGGGCCTAGATAATGTAACGCTACTGGGAAGGACTCAGGATGAGGGGTACCATCGTGCAGCTAAAGATACCGGTCGAAAGTTTGACATTGTAGTTATTGATGGAATAGATCGCGTGAATTGCGTTAAGCATTCGCTTGAATGTTTGAGCGAAAAGGGTGTTATAATATTCGATAATAGCGACAGGGTAGAGTATGAAGAAGCCTATAATCTTATAAAAGAGGCCGGTTTCAAGAGTATTGATTTTACGGGTATGGGTGCCATAAGTTATTTTGAATGGCAGACTACGGTGTATTATCGACCTGATAATTGTTTGAATATCTAGTTCAAAAAGGGAGCTACCGTGTTCTCCTTCTCTCGGGGAACGAAGAAGCAATTGCGAACCCCATCATCTTCAGTTCGTTGAATCGTGCTCACCTTCTTCAATCCACTGGCTGTATGATTGTAGAACGCATAGTTGTGAGATAGCATTATTTGCTCCAGTTGTTTCTCGATCGAATTAAACAGTACTTCACAAATAATAATGGGCCTGAAACGATCTATCACTTTGCTGCCGCCCTTAAGTATCAGGTGTTCCGCACCTTCCGTATCAAGTTTGATCAGGTCAATATTCACAATTTTTGAGTCGGCAACATAGTCATTCAACGTTCTGGCTTCAACGGTAACGGCGTTTGTGTCGAGTCCCTTTTTTGTTTTCAGGTTGTGTTCTCCCGAGAGGTTATCAATGTTTGGGAATTTCGGATTTTTAACCTCATTGAACTGAACTTGCCCGTTTGTATCGGACAGTGCAATTGACTCCAGCATTACGCGATCTGCAACGTCATTTATGCTGACATTCTCAGAAAGGTAGTTCATTGCTCCGACAGAAGGTTCGAAAGAGAACACACGAACCTCAGGATTTGCCTTGGTTGCCAGGATCGTATAATAACCCAAGCTCGCACCTACATCGAAGAAAACAGTACAATCCTTGATCAGATCAATAAATATAGTGCTGTATTCGTAGTTAGCGGGGCCAATCCAGAACAATTGCCTGGTCACATAGCTGGTTTGATTGGTATTCAGAACAAACCGTAATCCATCGACCTTTAAACGAAGTTTTCCCGAGGGATGTAGTTTCTTATTCTCAGGAATCAGGCCGCCGAATGCCTTACAAACGTTTCGAAGAATATAGTTGAAATGCTTCTGATATATGAGGTTTCTCACGAAGGACATCCGTACATTATAATTCGACTCAAAAGTACAATAATAATTACTGGGAATGCCCCGAATAAAACAAAGGCCCAACATTTGAGCCTTTGTCCTCAATCCCGGATTGTTATACACAAGACTGTCTTACTCCCTCGCTATATTTACCGTAAATCGTACCTCGCTCTGATCTCCGTCGGACGCCATTTTGAGGTATACCTCGTGCGAACCGAGTCCAAGATCTTTAAGTCTGACTATCTTTTCCGCACTGCCGCAAAAGTCGTTTCCACCTACAGTATCATAGTCATAGAGTTCACATGTGAACTTCATCTCGGTAGGTATATTGGCTAATCCACCGCCCCCTGTTTGCAGATCGTAGGTTTGTGTTCTGCCGACAAAGGTTTTTTTCTGACCCGCAGATAGATCTATAGTTGGTCCCTGACTATGATACATGACATTGGGTAGATATCTATTATCTCCCGCTGCAATGGTGCCAAAATACTCTGTGGCGTCTCCATTTCCATCACCGGATTTTATGCATTTTAGATAGTCCAATGATATCGTTACCACAAACTTCCCGGTGATTGTTCTGGAGCTTGAAGTCGATTGGAAGGCCCAAATTCCGGTTCGATCACCATAGCGATCAGGAGAAGAATTGGTGGTTACGGCGTACTTGGTATAGTCAGAACACCTTGTGGTCCCACAAGTGTCCAAATAGGTGCCACCTCCATACAGGTTTTTTATATGAACAGCATCGCTGGCAGAGACTGTTCCGGTTTTACCGCTGGCAGAGACCAGGACCCATTGTCCGGTTCGCTGGCCGGCCCTGTCTCTGGAAGCATTCGTAGTAACATTGTATTTGGTCGTTGATGAACATGCACTCGCATGACCACAGGAATCCAAATAGGTGCCACCTCCATATTTGTTCTTTAGATAAATAACATCCCCAAAGGATACAGGTCCGCTTTTTCCCTGGGCAGATTCTATAGTCCATATTCCCGAACCACTATCCCTGTTTTTGGAGGTACTGGTACTCACGTTATACTTTGTTGAGGACGAACATTTGCTCGCATGACCACAGGTATCCAGATAGGTCCCGCCTCCATATAGGTTTTTAATATGATATGCACCGCCGTACCGAAGAGTTTGGGCTGATAGGCCGCTATATGCAACAACTAATAAAGCAGTGCATATAAGTATTACTGAATTAAGTTTTAAAGTTTTCATACTATTAGATTTTAGTTAGACAATTGAAATATCACAGCACAAAATTGAAGTATTGGAGTCCTGATCGGTAGACCGTATTACCTGTTTCTGCGATTCTTTTTACCCGTATCGCAATAAGGGTATACCCTGAATCTGCCCATGGGATTCCATGAAATTCACGAATTCAGAATGACATTAAATAGCTGATAATTAATTAGTTATATTAGCTATTGAAGGATTGGTGAAAAATGCAGGTGGTTAATCGGGGACCTATTTGTTGTACTTTGGTTCTCGTAACTTTCTAAAAATCAACATTATGAAAAATGCAAACTACTACAGCCTGTTGGTGCTTCTCCTTTTTTTGGCTTCCTGCAAGGAGACTCCAAAAGAAACAGACACCACCGTTGAAGTCGTCGAAGTAAAAACTTCGGAAGAAGACTGCATGAACTCGGGCTATCAGATCTTTAAAGAAACGGCTCTGATCTGGGAGAATAGCTGGAGACTCATTTATCCTAACTACATGGGAACCAATGGACCCTCACCGAGACTTTCATTCTCAAAAGCAAACCTGGAAGAATTGCGCGGTTTCGCTCCTACATCGGACGGAGTGCGTATGTACTACTGTTTGGTGAATGCCACGGATACAATCCCATCGCTCGCTATGGTACCTATGAAATCGTGTAATAATATTGCTATAGAGGGCAATCAAAAGCACATTTTATTTTCGGAATTAGATGGTGAAGAGTCCTTCATCTCTCAGTCGGTTTTTAATAACTATGCCAACAATTGGCGCAATGCGGGCAAGGATCAGGTGGTTAACTCACCCGTAGCCGTTTATGCCTATAACTATAGCTGGCAGGAATTGCTGGGAATTACAGAGGATGCAGATGCAGCCGTAAACTCCGGTTTATGGGTACAATATGGTTTGCGTACCCTTGGACCTGGAGACACCGAGTATTTTAAGGGCGTCGAAACCATAAATGATACGGTCACCGGGAATGTGGTCTATTGTAATATTGTGTACAAGGAATCTCCCGAACGATCCGGAGAATCGTCTTTCGATTTTGCCAAGCCATGTCCTACGTTTTGTGGTAACGGACAATAAGAACAGGGCATGATTAATTTTCTTGTGAATACAGCTCTGTTGATTCCATTGCTTCCTGCGATCGTTGCGGGTTTTAAGTGGAAATGGATGGATAACCCACAGCGCTATTTTTCCGTGATGCTCTGGTGTATTGTACTCATTTCCTTTTCAGGGGAGGCATGGGTTCGTACTACCGGAGAAAGTAACCTACCCTTTTTCCATGTGTACATCCTGGTGGAATATCTGTTGCTGATGCAGGTTTTTCGGTTACTCTTTGCGGGTGCTGTCGGTAAACGTTTTTGGGCCGTTCTCGCAATTGGATTTGCTGTCGTCTGGGTTATCAATATACTGGCCGGAGAGGGATGGTGGGGCTTTCCGGATTACATTCGGGCCCTGGAGGCTATAATCATTTTGGTGGTCGTGTCTCTCTGGTTCCGGAAAATGCTAAGGGAAAAGAAAGTCTTACAACCCGAACGTACCTTCCCGTTCTGGATGTTCGCCGGGTTGTTACTTTTTTTCAGTGGGAATTTCTTGCTGTTCATTTTTCCAAAGTTCCTCATAAACACCGGCAAAGAGGTTTTTGAGGCTATTTGGATCGTAAATGCTATCTTAAACATATTATTGTATACCCTGTATACAATTGCACTGTTATGGGTGAGGAGAACAGTCAAATAGTACTAATTTTCGTTATTAGTGCCGCCGTGGTGGTGGTTTTGGCAGTAATACTTATACTGTTTCTACTGATTTACCAAAAGCGAATTGTCACCCAGGAAAACCGGCTTCAACGGTTGGAGAACGAGAGACAGCAGGTTCTTCTAAAGGCTACGATCGAAGGGCAGGAACGAGAGCGGCAAAGGCTTGCCAGGGATCTGCACGACGGAATTGGTTCATTATTGTCCGGACTTAGTCTCAATTTGAAGTTTCAGAAAAGCCATGAGGATCCCGGTTCAAAACAGGCCCGGTTCCTAACCGAAGCCTGTGATATGGTAGAGGAAGGGATCGAGAACGTGCGAAGAGTGAGCCATGATCTGATGCCGGCCACGTTGGAGAAATTCGGACTACTCACGGCCATGCAGGAGTCCTGTGATACCTTTAACAAGGGAGATGAATTTAAAGTGCACCTTGCGCATGTAAATTCTCCGTATTCATTACCCAGGGAAACAGCTATTGGTTTGTTGCGCATTTTTCAGGAGTTATTGAACAATACCTACAAACATTCAGGCGCGTCAGAAGTGAATATACAGATTGAATATCGTCCGGAAGGTATACGCATGTACTATAGAGATAATGGGAAGGGTTTTGACATCGATGCGATGAACTCGGAGGGAATAGGGTTTAAAAATATTCAAAGTCGCCTTATGGTGTTACAGGGGACAATACAGATGAACAATGCAAACGGAAAGGGCTTCGAAGCCAATATTGAAGTACCCGTCATTTCAAAGGAAAATAAGCCATGAGTGAAGTAATTCGAATTGCAATAGCCGATGATCACAAATTGGTGCGAACCGGAATCGCTATGATTTTGAGAGAAAATGATGATTTTGTGGTAGTGCAACAGGCGGCCAATGGAAAAGAACTGGTAGACGCACTTGATCAGACCCGACCCGATGTTGTCTTGCTTGACATGGAAATGCCTGTACTGTCCGGGCCTGAAACCCTTACGAAGATCAGGGAGTACAACCCTGGTATCAAAGTACTGATTTTAACAATGCACAACAATGAGGCCTTTATCCTTCAAATGATGGAATTGGGTGCTAACGGTTACTTATTGAAGAACACCGATCCTGCGGAAGTGGTGCAAGCCATCCGAAAAGTGACAGAATCGGAGTTCTACTTTTCCGACCTGGTCTCAAAAGCAATGCTTCGGGGAATCTCTAATCCCGAGTTAAAAGAAAAGCATACCGCGCCGGGACATGGACTTTCCGAACGGGAAGTAGATGTACTTCAATTGATATGTAAAGAGTATACCACCACTGAAATTGGAGAGGCCCTGTTTCTAAGCCCGAAGACCATCGAGGGATATAGAAAGGTCCTTTTCAATAAGACCGCGGCGCGTAACATGGCAGGTTTAGTGCTGTTTGCCATTAGACATGGGCTGTATGTCGAGTAGTAGTTTTTAATGTACTCCACCTTGTAAAGATCCTCGAACCGGATTTTTCCTGTATGAAATGGAGTGTTTCCCCCTTTTATTTGGCCGGCCGATGGCGTAACTTACTTGATGTTTTTACATTGAAATATCATGAGAGCAGCCGTATCTACTCAGACCACACAGGCCTCCAAAGGAAATCCGCATCAGGGGCACTTTTTTCAGAAGAAGTCAGAAACTGAAAAAACATCAACCTTCGGACAGCAACAAAGCCCTATGTTCGGCAACACGTCTGGTACATTTTCTACTCCAATAATACAACCTAAATTGACCATCGGTCAACCCAACGATAAATTTGAACAGGAAGCCGATACCATGGCAGAGAAAGTCACGGCTGCACCGGAGACCAAAGTGCAACGGGCCTGTGCCGCTTGTGAAAAAGAGAAAAGCATCCAAAAGTCTCCCGAAACCAATCCTCCCATAGAGAAAGAAGGTGTTGTCATGGCAAAGTCCAATGGTGGAAGTTCAGAAGTATCCCCGGCATTGGCGAATCAGTTGCAAAGCACAAAAGGGGGAGGAGCACCGTTAGCAAAAAATACCAATGATTCTATGAGTCAGGCTTTCGGGTCCGATTTCAGTGAAGTGCGTGTGCATACGGGAACCGACGCCATTCAGATGAGCCAGGAACTCAATGCACAGGCCTTTACTCATGGAAAGGACGTCTATTTTAATGACGGCAAGTATCAGCCTGAGTCCAGTTCAGGAAAAAAATTACTGGCGCACGAATTAACCCATGTTGTGCAGCAGACCGGAACTAAGAAAATGGCACAACCCAAGTCACTGGATGCTGCGGGTGCGAATCGCGTTTCGAGAAATGCGCCGGATGCCATTCAAAGGGCCGGAGATCCGGCTGCTATTCCAGCGGGTATTGCCTGCCCCACCAGTACGGCAACGGGCGCTCCGGCTGGTACCGGTGTTCTGTTTGGAGAGAACGCGTCTTCCATTACGGCGGCTCATACGACGCAGCTCACCACTTTTAGAAATAATTGGTATGCGGGAAGAGGACTTGATAGCATTTTAATACATGGCTATGCCAGCACCGATGGTAGTGACGGGCCCAACTGGACGCTCTCATGTAGCCGCGCCAGGGCCGTCCGCGGCGAATTGATCCGATTGGGGATACCCTCCTATGCAATTAGTGTGGTGGCCCATGGCGAATCGACCGACTTTGGTGGCAGCTTTTCTCCCAATCGTCGTGCACAAATAAGCACAACTGCAGGGGGTAATATAATTCCATTCCCGTTTTTTATCTTCGGTAACCTTGACCCACTTGATGATTTTACCGGTCGCAGTACCACCGACTTCGGAGTGGGAGAGTCAATAGACCTTAGTTTCTCGTCATTACCTGCGGTTCCTGCCGATCGTTTCGGCGGTCTCGAATGGCATATTGCCAGTGGCAGTGGAGCACTATCGCTTCTTACTCAAGCCGGAACAGCCACCTATACAGCTCCGGCTACGGCCTCTCCGGTGGTGGTACTTGAATTACGCGTAGCGACAGGAGTACTGGCCGGTACTGTTATTACATCAAATACGATTGCCATTGTTGAACCCAGTG
>CAZTLE010000105.1:0-1395 GCA_964614415.1 uncultured Aureitalea sp.
CACCAACTTCCAGGGTCACGAGACCGTTGATATTTGTGGTGGGTGTATGTGTCTCAACATAAACGGGGGTTCCCGTAGATGATCCTTCCAGGATGCTTATTTGCATACCTACAAGTGTGCTCGTAATGAGTTCATCGGCTGTGTCTCGAAGCACTGCTTGATAACTCATCTTTTCGGGGGCCTGTCCAAAGGAAATAGCGGCAAAGAGCAGCGCCAGGCTTAACGTAATTATCTTCTTCATTGTAATGGGTTTTAGTTTTTAATGATTTTGAATGTCTTGAGAAGGGACCCCTGGTCCACTACCGAAAGGAAATAGGTAGCCGATGCGAATCGCTCCATAGGAATCATAGTTTCACTGTCCCTTAGCTTTTGCTCCAGGAGCATTCTGCCGTTCATGTCATACAAATGATAGGACATGTCGTCTACCGGGACGTTCTTTATGACCAGAGTCACATTGTTTACGGTAGGATTCGGAAATACGCCGGCCACTACCTGAATATGGTTGACTTCCTCTGTACTGAGTACCTCGAAGATTTCGAAGGGTTGTTGGACTCCCTGATTGGCAGAGCCTCCCGAACCTGTCGCATAGATGTAGTCTATTTGACCCAGGGAGTAGCTCACCGATCCGTCGGAACCCGTTGCATCTCCTCCGGCCGCAAGGGTGTTGCTCTGGGCCATCGCACTAAGGGAGATAAACAGTACCGTGATGAAGAACGCACCAAATTTTTTGTTTTGTTTCATCGTTTCGGTTTTACGACCTGCCTGTCGGCAGGCTGGGTTTAACATGCTTTTACACCCCTATGTCAATCGTGCGGTTCAATTTGTAACCGTCTTTTCTGTTTTTTTTAATTATTTTAGTTCGAAGCGATTACAAAAGGGGCTTCTAAACGTACTTACCATTAAAAGCGGGACTTCAGATACCGAACTGATTCAGATGATCCTTTCCGGCAATGCCAGTCGGAACAAGGCTTTGGAGACGATATACAGAGAGAACAGAGAGAAAGTGTTCGCCTATATTGTCAGCAACAGTGGAACCCAGGATCAGGCAAAAGATATATTACAGGAGTCCGTAATCGCACTCTATGAGAATGTAAGGGATGGTCGGTTTAAAGGCGAAAGTGCCATAGGCACCTACCTGTACTCTATTGCGCGGTTCAAATGGCTCAACGAGATTAAAAAAATGAGCACACGCACATCGCACCATATGGAAATGAGATCAAAGGAGGATTTCGATCCCGGACCATTGGCAACCTTGCTGGATGCCGAACGGCAAGGCGAGATACATGAGATCCTGGCATCCCTGGGCGAACGCTGCAAGGAGCTTTTGATACAAAGCATATATCACAATGCGTCTATGAAAGAAATTGCCGCAGAAGGAGGATACAGTAGCGAGCA
>CAZTLE010000105.1:1428-14293 GCA_964614415.1 uncultured Aureitalea sp.
ATAAGTGTCTTAAGAAACTGAAAGAACTAATTGCTGAAAAACCTCAATTGGCAACTATATTGCGAAACCATGGATGAGTCTAGAGAAATACAAATTGAACGGTATATCCTGAAGACCATGACGGATGATGAGGCGTTGGAGTTTGAATCCAAACTGGCATCCGATCCTGAATTGCGACATGAGTATGAGGCCACTCTTGCAGCAAGACAGCTTATTACCGAAGCCGGAAGGCAGGAGATAAAGGCGTCATTGGAATCGCTGGAGAAGGAAATTACTCAGGAAATACCAACCGGAAGGGTGATGCCCCTTTGGGTGAAACGCGCCTTGCCAATCGCCGCCATGCTGGTGATCTTTTTCAGTATTTACCTGTTTACCGAAAGTCAGCGTACCCAGACGGCCCAGGCTGTGTTCTCCGATTACTTTGAAACCTATCAGGCACCCGGAGCAGTTCGGAATGATAACGGAGAAGAATTGACACAGTGGAATAGTGCTATCGAGCTATATAAGTCCCGTAAATTTGAAGAGGTGCTTTCGGCATTGGATACTATTGAGGAAGACGTTCCGGAGTATCTCGTTTCTTTCTACGAAGGGGTCAGTGCGATGTCCGTAGATCCTCCTAATAACGATCGCGCTTTGTCGGCATTTAACTCAGTTATGACATCCGATAATGACTACGTGCAACAGTCGCGATGGTACAAAGGACTCACCTTGTTACAGAAGGGTAGTATCGAAGAGGCCAGAGCTGTTTTCGAAACAATTGTAGCCCAAAAAGGTTACCGGCACCAGGAGGCATCAAAAATCCTCAAAAAAGAGATCACAAATTAAGCCGCTTTTCTGGTCTGCCGCAATCGGACATAGATAAACAGCAGAAAAACAGCTACGATTCCACCTCCCAGCCAGTATTTGATAGGTGAGCTTTTTGAGAGCGCGGCCGTATTTCCGGTAAGTTTAAAGCTACTCCAGTAGAAGGGAGGTAAGGTTTCAGGAGGTGATGACTCCAAAAATCGAAGTTTTGCATTCTGTAATGCCACATCCTTCATTTGTCCTTCTTTCAGGTTTTCCAAAAAAAATTGAGTGAGCCGGGCAGACGAACCGTCATCTACAGTCCATAGTGTAGATAGCAAGGACTTACTTCCGGCATATTGAAAGGCACGTTCGAGACTTAAAATTCCTTCGCCGCGCTCCAGGCGACCCCTGGCAGTATTACAGGCACTTAAGATGACCAACTGCGCCGGGATTTTCATGTTGTAGATCTCATAGGTGTGCAAAATACCGTCGTCATCTCCCGAACTGTTAAAATACAGTTTAGACAGTAAAGGATGATCGTCTTCTACATCGCCGTGCATGGCGAGATGGAGAATTCCGGCCCGGGCGGTGTTGTTTTTCAGCAGATCTTCGGTAACCTGATCGCCCGTCCAGCTTTTTCCACCGAACAATTCGGCCGCAAAGTTGACTTCAGGTGTGCTGAATTCCAGGTTGGCCGGTTTTTTTCGCAGTTCAGTATCACTCTCCTCGCTGTAATCGGGTGCGAATCCTACATAATCATTATTTGTCGGGGAAGCGTCATCCATTACCAATTTTATCGAAGCTGAAGGACTATAGGATATGGCATAGTCCTGAATGAGATAGGGTAGCGTACTGTAGTTCCGGGAATCACTTTCAGGCTCCTGCGTCAATAACGCTTCGAACGGCAGGTATGAAAGGGTTCCGTCCGGTATGAGAATGAGCCGTTTCAACTCGGTTTTGGCGTCAAGTTCCGGGGCAAGAAGGACGTTGTAAAGATGAAGAGCCTTCCGGGTGTAATCCCTGTAACCCGATTGTGGGTCCTGTTGAAAAGTAGAACGCGAACGCACGGTGTTGAACAAAGATGCGACGTCCTGAGTAAGGACTTCCGTATTATCGATGCGTCGCACCGAAATGTCATTATCGACCAACAGGAATACATAGGTGTTGGAATCTCCGGAGAAATAGGAAACTATGGCAGTTTGCGGATCCAGGAGCCTGGACCTGAGGTCGGCAACCCCTGCCACCGGTGCTTCGTATTTAAGATGATAATATTCAGGATAATCATGCTTGAGCCTGGAGATCATAAGATCGTAGTCCTTTTGCAGAGAAATGATCTTGGCCTTATAGAGATCCAGTAATTTGGGGCGTACCTGACCACATCTTTTTTCCTCGTTTTCCAATCGCCCCATATATTCGGTTATTGACTTTCGAAGTTCCTGTTCCTGTAAAAGGACTTCTTCAGGTACGTTCGCGAAAGCAGTGTTTTCACTGTCATTCAGGGATGTGAGTAGAAGCAGATACTTGCTTCTTTCCGAAAATTCGAAAGCCTTTTCCAAATATCCCGGATCATTGGTTTCTTCATACAACTGAACCGCGGTGGCAATACTGTTCTCAATTAGTGACAGGGTACGACCGGACCAGAATAGTTTGGAGGTTTCGGACATATGACCGTGCTTCATACGTTCCAGTACACGTATGGCAACCTCCTGTGTTTCCAGTGCTGTTTCAAGGTCTTTGAGATCGCCGGTTTCAGCAAACAACTCCGTGAACAACTCTCCCTTTCCAATCAAAGACTCCAATAAATACTGGTGCGATCTGAAAGTCATGGTAGCCGTAGGATTCTCGTAAATGGAGGTACTATCCATTTCTTCGACCAGAATGTCAATAGCTTCCTGATAGGCTATCAACGACGCTGAAATATCACCTGCCGATCGGATGGCACGAGCAACAAAGTTTTTACACGCACCGGTCCACATGTGGTTTTTACCGTACGTCTTTTCACGCCATTTGTACGCTTCTTCATAAAACTGAAGTGCGTTGGCATAGTTGCCCTTATCCCACAAGCTGTCTGCTATGGATACCGTTTTTTCGCTTTTGTCATTATTAATGGCCGATTCATCGGCAATAGAGTACCCAATGTAGGTAAGTGCATTTTCCTTATCGCCTAATTCCCAGTACATATCACCAATGGCCTCATTGAGGTTCCGCATGTAAACGTTCCTGGGCTCAAAGACTTTACTCCAGGTGTCGTGCGCTTGCAGGTAATGGTCTAACGCCGATTGATATTCAAGCTTTTCATAGTATACGTTTCCAATGTTGTAGTGACAAACGGCGATGTCAAAATGACCTTCGTGATAGCTCTTTTCATACAATTCAAGTTCTTGCTGGTAGTAGAGATTTGCACGGTCAAAATCGCCATTTGTGCGGTTCATATTGCCCAATCCGCGGAGTACATTGCCCAAATAATACACAGGTGGATCCTCCAGTTTTTCCAACACAGACAGCGCCTTTTGGCCCATAGCTGCTGCTCCTGAGGGATCGCCTTTGTCAAAAGCGTAGTATTCAATGAGATAGTAACGCCCAAGATCTACACTGGGTTGATCGGCCAGCGGCTCCAAACTATCTTTTATTCGCTGTACGTGAAGCTTATAATTGGGAAGGTCACGGCGTAGCGCATAACTTTCTGCGAGGAGGAACTCAAAATCAAAACCTTTGGGAATTCCCTTTTCTTCCAAAAAGGAAACTGCCTGTAAGATGGTTATGTGGCCTTTCCTGGTTTTGCGAGTATTCCGAAGCACTTTGTATTTCCAGATAAGCAGTGCGACGTGTTGTTGATCGGTTTGCTCAGGGCATTCAAGCAGTTCTTCAGACCGATCCAGTACCTTATCAAACCGCCCTTGTTCGTATTCTTTTTGAATATCGCTCAGCCCTGCAGTTATATCACAGTTTTGCGACCAAAGGGAGGCGGCGCTGAAGAGACAAACAGCAATTGCGATTACATACTTCATCGTGAGCAGGATCAGGCTGATCTTTTATAAATTCCTAGTTAACAGCACATATGAGTGCCTTATAAAGATATCAAAAATCCGATAACGAGGCGAGTTCACTTTCGGCGGCAATGAAGCCGAACGACGCCCAATCAGGTCCTGCGACCATCTGATTGAAAATAGCTCTGGCTTGTTCGGGTTTGTCATTGTAGAGATACCAATTCCCAACAGCGTATTTCAGTGCACTGTTCGCAGGATTCTCCTCGCTGTTCAGGTCAATATCAGTAACGGCTATTGTTCCCTTATATAACAAACAGGCTTTATGATAGGTCATGTTCTCGATGATATCCATATCTGCCGTTATGTTTTCTAAATAGGACGCGGTTTCACCTTCCCTTCCCATTCTTTGAAGGATCATATAGATCCAGTGCGTAGCCGAAACCACATTGTCGGGGTAGGAAGAAGTGTCAAGACATTTTTTATACGCTTCCAGAGCAGCCTCCCAGTCGTGTTTCAAATAGTAGGCGAGGCCCAGGTGGTAATAGATGTTTCCGTGAAGGGTACTTACCGGGATATTGCGTGCATTGGGCATACCGTCCGGTTCAATCTTATTTTCGGTTCCCTCGATCAGGCTGGCCGCGAGTTCCAGATCGGCTATTGCGTTGTCAAATTCCCGTATCGAAATATAGCGATGTCCTCTGTGTCGGTATAGTCTGGGCTCCTCAGGAAATTGGGTCATACCGGTGGTATAAATAGAAATAGCCTCGTTGTATTTTCCCTGGTAGGCAGTAAATCGTCCCAGCCAAATAATATTATCCAGATTATTGGAATCGCTCTCAAAAGCAGCCTTTTTTTCGGCATAACGCCCCAGTAGTTTTTCTGAAGGAGGTTGCGGACGTAGGGTATCTCCAAGGAGTGAAATGGCTTGATAGTCCCTGGCTTTTTCGATTGTTTGTTTCTTTTCAGAAGTATTACAGGACCATAAAACAACAAAGGAAAGGATCAGCAGAATTCTCATGGCGGCTCGTTTCCTTAAAGATACTGTTTTCAGAAATATTAGACCTGCTTATGTAACCAATCGGGGTATTAGGTCGTCGAATAGAAAATTGTCAATCAACGTATCATGAAAACGACCCAACCTTTATCTAAATTTTTAATAGTTCTGTTCCTTGCAACCCTATCTGCAGGTTCAATTACCGCTCAGGACCTTGAAACCAGAGTGGATGCTCTTTTAACCGAACAATACCCGACCGATGGCCCTGGAGCGACGGCGCTCATTGCCAAAGACGGGAAAGTAATTTACAGGAAGGCCTTTGGAATGGCCAACTTGGAACTGGGTGTCCCGATGAAGCCGGAAAACGTTTTTGAAATCGGATCCATCACCAAACAGTTTACTGCCGTTTCCATTCTCATGCTGGAAGAGCAGGGGAAACTGAACATAGAAGATGAGATTACGAAGTTTATTCCGGATTACCCAACGCATGGCAAGAAAATCACAATTCACGAATTGTTGAACCACACTTCGGGGATTAAAAGTTATACGGATTTGCCCGATTTGAGGGACCTGGCCCGCAAAGACCTGGAACCTTTGGAACTTATAGATGTATTTAAAGATGAACCCATGGATTTTGATCCGGGGACTGAATACAGATATAATAATTCCGGCTATATCCTGCTTGGATATATCATTGAAAAAGTATCAGGTATGTCCTATGCTGATTTCGTTCAGAAGAACATTTTCGATAAAGTAGGAATGACATCTTCTTACTATGGGAGTAAAACGACACTTATACCGAACAGGGCTTCAGGATATATGCCCTCGGAAAACGGATACCGAAATGCAGATTACCTGAGCATGACACTTCCTTATGCAGCAGGTTCCATTATGTCGACTGTGGATGACTTGCTGAAATGGCAAAATGCCATCACAGCCAATGAGCTTATTTCCGAAGCCAGTAAGAAAAAAGCGCACACGGGGTATGACTTAACAAGCGGAGATCCTATTTACTACGGATATGGCTGGTCTGTGGATGAGATAAACGATGTGCCCACTATTGAACATGGTGGCGGAATTTTCGGATACACGACTTACGGCATCTACATTCCGGGAGAAGAGGTGTACGTAGCGGTTTTGACCAACAGCAATGGAAATTCACCCACGGATGTAAGTGTGCGAATAGCAGCCCATGCAATTGGAAAGCCTTTTCCGGATAATAAATCTGCTGCTACCCTGACTGCCGAGCAGATGAAAAAGTGGACCGGAACCTATGAATTTGATGGCGGAATAGTACGTTTCATTACCTATGAAGATGGGACTCTTTATAGTCAGCGTGAAGGTAGTGGGAAGATGCGACTTATGGCTGTTTCGCCTACGGATTTTCAATTTGAGAATAGCTTTTCGGCCTATAAGTTTGGAATGGAGAGTGGTAAGAAAGTGGCCAATTTCAGTTCACGGATACGGTCCGGTAAAGGGATGATCAGTGACAGAAAACCGCCAGCCGAGAAAGAAGCTATTGCCGTGGCTCCGGAAATATTGGCAACCTATACAGGGAAATATGAATTACAACCTGGATTCGTAATCGAAGTGACTACTGAAGAAGATAAAATATATGCACAAGCCACCGGCCAGCCCAGAGCTGAGTTGTTCGGTGAGTCTGAAGACACATTTTTCCTTCGCGTTGTGAATGCCAAAATGGTGTTTAACAAGACCGAGGATGGCTCCGTTGCCAGTCTAACCCTGCACCAGGGAGGACAGGAAATGGAAGCAAAGAAACTCCATTAGAGTACTTTTGGTTAGTAGTTGGGAAGCCGCTCTGCCTTCGGGTAGGGCGGTTTCATTTTAGTGTGAAGTACATCTTACAACTGAAGCTCACTCCAACCCGTAATCCAGGGGTAGGGAATCACCCATACGTTGATCGCCTATGGTGCCGGAAAAGAGAATGGCATCGGCCGGGTAGTGATTGCCGTATCCGTCAATCGTGAAGTTGTTATACCTGGGGTACATGGTAGTCTGCTGCATGTCGTCATATACCAGAAGCAAGGTGTCTTTCATTGTTATCCGGGTAAGCTTCTCAGTAGGTTCCACCTCAAAGGACTTACTGGGAGCCGTGGGAAAGCCGCCTTTATACCAGGCGAATTTTTTCGCCTTCCAATCTTCCCCGGCGATAGTACGCATTACATGAAGCGCAGAACCGAGATAGGCTTTATCTCGCCTCCTCCTGTATCTGGGAACTCCGGGCTTCCGGTCGATGAAAAAATGACTACCGGCATAATAGGTTTGATTAATGTTCCAGGGCTTTAAAGTCCGCTTCGAATATTGTATACTGAAGTCCTGCATGCTGAAACGTATAGTATAGCCCAGGTACTTGTTTTCAATGATAATGGGTTCGGTGGCACTGGCCGTAAGTTCATTGTTTACCGGACTGAAAACCAAGCGAATTGCATCTTCATTAATAATACGGCATGATCGGCCCGCTTCTGAAGTGCCCAGAAATTGTTCTCTAAATGCAACCAATTTTTCTTCCCGTGTAAACGGATCGTTGCTAAGGCGCACTTCGCCGAGAACCATGGCAGAAGGTTGCATTGCGATCTCCAGGTCTTCCGTTTGTTCACCAAGAGTTAGATAATAATCCTGGTAGCCAATGTAGCTGATAACCAGCGGAGCGGTAATGGTGGCGTCAGGTTCGAGGTAGAATTGGCCGTCGTCGTTGGTGATTGTTCCTATGGTGGTTCCGTCGAAGTACACGGAGGCCCCGGGTAGCGGGTCACGATCCTTGAAGTCAAAAACAGATCCACTGATGACAGTTTGAGAAATTGCGGATCCTGAGGAGAGAATCCAAAGGATGAAAATTATTGATTTCATAGCTTCTCTAATTTATCAATAATTTTCATATCGATCCAATAAATGTCTCCGGCCCGGCAGAAGAAAAAGTATTTACCGTCGTGTGAGATACTCGGAGCCAATTCCCCCCGTCGGGTATTGATGGCCTCTCCCATGTTCTTAGCAGGAGCCCAGGTGCCATCTTCATTCTTAAAGCTAATGTACAGATCGGAGCCGCCAAAACCTCCGTCGCGGTTAGAGGACCAGATCACAAAGCGTTCATTGGGATCGATCACCGGATCATAATCTCGTTGCTCGCTGTTTACTGTTTCAGGTAACTCGATCGGTTTGCCATACACGCCGTCTTTCAGTTCGGAATAGGCAATATTGCTGTTTCGTCCTCCCCAGGTGAAGTACATTTTTCCTGTTTTAGTAAGCGTAGGAAACCATTCAGGATGTTCCGAACTCACATTAGCACCCATGTGTTCCGGTTTACCCCAACGATCACCTTCTCGTTTTACCCGCCAAATATCAAAGTTATCGTCCAGGGTATCACCCTCTTTGACGGGACGGTTGGACGTATAGTAAAGTGCCGATCCGTCGTGAGTCACAAAAGGATCAATTTCACGATAGTCTCCTTCTATGGAACTGGCGCGGGGCGTGGTCCAAACGCCATCTTTGAGTTCCGTGACCATTATGATGGCTCCTTTGGCTCTGGATTCCAGGGTATAGTACATCTTTTTTCCATCAGGTGTGAAAGAAGCTGTGTGCTCCATATTTTCAGTAGAAATGAAGTTGGGAGCAAATGCTTCGGCTTCCAGGCCGGGAAGCGGCTGCCCTACATAGGGGCCGGAAAACTCAAACGTCCGAACCAGGCTCTCATCAGCTCCTTTTTCAACAAGGAACTCAGCAAT
Source organism: uncultured Aureitalea sp. (assembly GCA_964614415.1). GTDB lineage: Bacteria > Bacteroidota > Bacteroidia > Flavobacteriales > Flavobacteriaceae > CAZTLE01. The sequence goes on from CAZTLE010000105.1 coordinate 9,936, forward strand.
ATCCTGATATTCCAGACGCAAGGCAATTTCGAGAGGAGTGCTTCCCCGTTCATTTTTTTGATTGAGATTGGTCTTATTATTAACAAGGAGTTTCATCATGGAGAGATTGCCATGAATAGCAGCCCAATGCTGGGGGGTGTCGCCATTATTGGTGACTACATTGGGATCTACATTTTTTTTGAAAAGAGCGTCCACGTATTCATCGTTATTCACTCTGGCGGCCATGAGAATAGGGGTAAGTCCGTTGGTATCTCTTACGTTGACCGCTGCTCCTCGTTCAAGTAACATTTTGACCAGCGAATCTCTCCGGCAGCCAACTGCATACAACAATGGGGTGCGTTGCAGGGAGTCGCGAACATTGACCGGATGAGAAGTAAGAAGGGAATCAACCCGGGCATAATTGCCATTACATGTGGATCTGTGAATACCCTGGGCATCCACTTGAAACACTGTCATTACCAAAAGGAAGAACGGGATGTGTTTGATTTTACGCATGGCGCTACGTCTGGATTATTTCTTTTTGTTCTTTTTTTGAATAACGACCACGCCATTCTTCCCTTTTTTTCCGAATTTCTCCCTTGCAGCCTTTCCTTTGATCACCTCCAGACTTTCTATATCCGAAGGATTAATGGCCCGTAATTCCTCCTGTGTGATATGCTTGTCGCCTTTTGGAGTGCGCAACACAAAAAGAGGGCTATCGTTAAAACCGGGATTGTCCATGCGAAGCATGACCCGCGGATGCTTGTTGATCGGGGTAATAATATTCATATTGTTGGTCTCTTCGGATTGTAGCTTTCGGAGCTTGCCCTGCTGATCTTCGGTGAGGAGGTTTTTAACCCGGATAAGCATTCGTAGCTTCTGCAGTTTGAGGACTTCTTCGCGCTGGGTGATCTTTTTGAGAAGCAGTTCAGCTTTCTTTTCATCTATTTTTGACTCCTTTAAGGCTTGTTCCAATTCTTTCATCTGAATATCCAGTGCCCATTTTTCTTCATTGAAGACATCAATGTGTTCGGCATATACCTTTTCGATCTCTTTCTGCTGATCCAGCGTGAGATCAATTTCCGAAGCGCTATTCATGACCAGATCCACGGAAAAAAGCTCCTTTTGGAATGGATCCTGAGCCTGTAATTGTGCGACACCGGTTATGAGCGCAACTGCGATAAACCACTTTTTCATAATCTCTGTATTTTAAAAGTCATCGATTAGGGAAGCCGAAGGAGATTCCCATGTATGTATGGGCGCTTCCGGATCGATGACAGATTCTTTTGTTTGTATTTCGGTTTCGGCCGTGGACTCAACTTCGCCCGTGCCTTTAAGGTAGTTTCCTAAGAGCAACGCGATCAGTACCAGGAATGAAGCAGCAATAGCCAAAGGTTTCCAATGTATTCTTTTCCGGGTTACCCTGGTAGGAACCATGGTTTCAAAATCAGGGATTTCCACTGTTTCTTCGGCCTTTTTCATTTCTGAAAAAAAGTCGCGTAGGTTGTCTTCCTGCTGTTTCATGCGTGTTCTTTTACTATTAGTTGTTTGAGCGCATTCTTGCCTCGCTCATAGTGCGTACGTACCGTGCCTATGTGCAATCGAGTGACTTCGGCGATTTCCGTTAGGGTCATTCCGTGATAGAAAGCCAGTAGCAATACCTGATGCTGGCGATCTGAAAGTCGAGCCATTAACTTTCTGTAATTAATTGTTTCGGTTTCGAAGGGTAGCTCTACCGATTCTCCGTTAATTCCCGGGTCACATATGATGGGTTTACTTTTTAAATGATCCAGCGCAGTGAATCGAATGACCGAGAATAACCAGGTTTTAAAAGATGATTGTTCGCTATAAACTGCTTTTCCTTCCAATACCTTCAGGTATGTCTTTTGGAGCACTTCATGCGCATCATCACTATCATATCGACAGCAGTGCCTGGCCCACAAAAAAGCGTCCTTGTGATGGTCTTGCAGTAAATACTCGAGTTTGCTTCGGTTCATCTTTATTAGTTAGTATGAAAAGTAAGGGGTTTATATGACATGAATATGATTTTTTTTAATTGGGTGTGATTTTTCCCATCTTTCAGTTACTAATGAAGTGTAAGTAGTTTTTAATGCAGCAGCAGGAAGTTTTTGTTCAGCTTATAAAAGAGAACGAAGGAATCATCTACAAGATCACCCGCGCGTATGCCCGGGACCGGGAGGATCAAAAAGATCTCTATCAGGAGGTGGTGTACCAACTCTGGAAGTCCTTCGAATCTTTTAAAGGGAATTCCAAGCGAAGCACCTGGCTCTATAGGGTTGCATTGAATACATCACTTACCTACGCCAATCGTCGTTCGCGCAAAGGGATATCAATTCCGCTGGATTTCAATATTCTGAATCGTATGGACGAGCAGGATGGCATAATGGAAGAACGGGTGACGACTCTGTACTCTTGTATAAAAGAACTCAATGTTATCGAGAAAGGTCTTATTCTCCTTTTCCTGGAAGGAAAGAGTTATGAAGAGATTGCCGAGATTACTGGGTTCACGGTCACAAACGTAGGTACCCGTTTGGGACGCATCAAACAAAAACTAAAAAAGAAAATTAATAACTAAGGCCATGGAACTGGAAGAAATGAAACTACTCTGGGAAGAAATGAGCCGGAAGGTAGAAAAACAACAAGTCCTTACGGACAAAATCATTATGGAAATGACCAAACAACAATATAGAAACCGTTTTAGCAAGATAATTAGTTATGAAGGTGTAGGATCGATTATATGCTGTGTAGTAGCCGTATTCGTACTGTTTAACTTCAGAAAGCTGGATACCTGGTATTTACAGGCACTAGGCGCATTCTGTGTCTCGTACTTCTTTTTAATGCCTTTTTTCATTATGCGGTCCTTGTTTCGAATCCGAGGCCTGCGAATCGCGGAAGGCAATTATCGGGACAATATTGCACGCTTTGCCCGGAGAAAAAGGGATGTGATACACCTACAACGGATTGCTCTGGTGTTTAATTTTTTACTCTTCCTGGCGATCATTCCTGTTTCAGATAAATTGTTAAATGATAACGATTTGTTCGTTAAAGCTTATGAAACCGGAGATGCCTTATTCATTGGAGCAACAATTGTGTTTGCTACCATTGTTATGCTCCTCATCTCACGTTGGGGCTACAGAAGTTATAAACGCGTAACTGCGTCTGCAGAGAATTTATTAAAAGACCTGGAGGGCTAAGTGGGTTTAGTCTTCTAAGAAAGAAGGTGCCGGTCCCTGAGCTTGTCGAAGGGCGGCACCTTTTTTAGTGTTAAGTTATGAGGTATGAGGTTTGAGGAATGAGTCTCTTCTCTCTTTTCTTTGTTCTCTTCTCTCTTTTCTCTGTTCTCTGTTCTCTCTTTTCTATGGTCTTTTATCTCTTAATATTACAGGTTGTAAGTTGGGATGTTGAATTGTAAGTTTTAAATGTTGAGTTTTAGGATGTGAAGGGTGAGGTTTGAGGAATGAGTCTCTTCTCTCTTTTCTCTGTTCTCTTTTCTCTGTTCTTTTGTCTCTCAATGCTACAGGTTGCAAGTTGGGATGTTGAATTGTAAGTTTTAAATGTTGAGTTTTAAGTTTTGAATTCTCACTTCTCACTTCTCACTACTCACTACTCACTACTACAACCTAAACACATTGCTATTCACAAAGAAGATACTATTTACAAACAGTAATTTTCCGTTTTCCCAGAAGGAACGGAATAATACATCGTCTACCATATAAACAACGCTTCCACGTCCCATGCGCGCCTCACCAAAGACCATCGAATTCTTCAACTTTGCTTTGGCATCTGCACCCGAGAATCCGGCCACGCTTTCTGCGTCACCATCAATATAACCCACGTTGAAGCCGTTTTCCAGAAATTTATAAGAACTACTACCCAGCTTAAGAGTATAGTAGGTATCATCATATCCAAAAGCCATTGGATGGGACGGATCCAATTTCAATTTGTAAATACTACCGGTAATTAGATTCTTTACATTATCGCGTTCGCGCTGATCATAAGGCACCAGATTTCCTTCAGACTCGTCCTCGTCGTCATCGCTTTCATTCCGCTTCAGATCAAAACCATCTTTGTCGTTAAAAGATCGCACAGCATTGCCAATTGCAATGATCTTTCCACCGCTGCGAATCCAGTCTTTGACCTCGTCCATAGTATTGTCGTTGATCAGACTTCCATACCAACCATTTGGTAAAATAAGGACATCAAAGTTTGCAAGGTTGCGCGGTCCAAAATCATCTGTATCAATGGAAGTGATCGGGTATTTCAATTGTGTCTCAAAAAAGTGCCAAATGGCGCCATAACTGAGCGATGAGGTACCGCTACCTCGCAAAACAGCAATTCGATTCCTGGGAACCAACTTT
>CAZTLE010000106.1:0-14251 GCA_964614415.1 uncultured Aureitalea sp.
AACTGAATAGCGCATCTGATTACGGCTCAGAAGGTTGCAGGTTTGAATCCTGCCGTGGTCACTACAAGCAGAAAATCCACTACGGAAGTAGTGGATTTTTTTTGCGAAAAACTGAAAAGCGTTAGCTTTTTGAGTTTGGAGCAAAATAAAAGCACAACTGCGATAGCAGTTGGATTTTCTATTTGCACAGGGGAGTTCCGTCAGGAAGGACGTAGTCCAATCCTGCTATTGTCGATGCCTTCGATACGTCTGCCTTCGCCAAGGCTTCGGCCGACACTCAGTCATCTTGAAAGACCTTACAAGCGATGCTATTTGTTGGCCATCAACTTCTTAACTTCTCTTCCTGCGATCCACTTTGCCAATTTGTTTTTCACGACGGGAATTTTGACGTCATAATAAAAATCTTTCTTACTCTTGTAGAATTGGTAATCGGCCCACCCTTTTGCTCTATTCAATACTGAAATGGATTTGAAGATATTGAAATACACCAATTGGCCTAGTGACGGTTTGAACTCTTCGGAAGACCGAATTACCTTAATAAGTTTTTGGTAGTTACTTATAGCTTTCTTACGATTATGGGCCGTTTCATTTTCAGATTTTGTCGATACCATGAGTTCCAAAGGCGGTACAAAGCTGAATCCGTATTGTGTGAAGTGTTCAGTTAGATATTTACAGGTAAGGTCGGCACCAAAGCCTCCACATGTGGAGAGTGCCATGGCGTATTTCCCGAAGAATACCGGTCTGTGAGCAATATAACTAGTACGTTCTATGAACTTTTTCATTAGGGCGCTAATAGTTCTTGCATACGTTGGGGAGGCAAATATGGTCCCGTCCGCTTCGTTCATCGCCTCAATAACTACATCCCTATCATCCTTAAGGGGACAATTTTCTTCTCCCGTATTAACACAGGAATAGCAACCAACACAATCCCTGAGGTTTAGTTCCGAAAGCATAAGAATCCGGAAATCTATTTCAGCATTGCTTTCCTTAAGCATTTTAAGTATGCCATATGTATTCCCTCTGTGTGGGCTTCCGCATATTGCCAGTATTTTTAGTTTTTCATTCATTTTTATAAAGTTTGGCCCAGGAGGCTCCAATTCTTATTTGGAATTCCCATGACGGCTGTTATAATACCGGTACTTCACTATGTTTGGATCGTTCGACCATTTTTACAATGGGTTCGATGCTTCCTCTTTCCATGTAGTCAAACCCATGGCGTTCGTCTTTACTCGCCTGGGGATCAGGATTTACCAGGGAGGCCATCCACAGGACCAATCGAAGTCGTCTACTGAGTTTTGAATGATCCAACCTACCTCGAAGCGCTACGTGCTCCATTTGTGAGAGTAATTCAGCGGGAAGGGAATTGGTCACCCACCTATTGAGCTTCGGACCTGGCCCGGCACCGGAGACCGAAAACAAGATCTTGGACCTATCCTTGAGTACAGGTAAGTTTGCGCGCACCCATTTTCGGATAGACAGTTTAAAATAGAGAATTGAACTGCCCAGTATCAGATAATCGTACTTGGAAGGATCGGCATTGGGATCCTTTATATCAAATACAGGAAATCCTGTCGCCTCACCGATCCAGTTCGCATACTGTTCCGTACTACCGTATTTTCCTGAGAAAAATATTGCTCCGTTCATCATAGATTGATTTAGTGGTTGAGATAAAATCTGACTAACCCTTTGGGCCAAATATCAAAGCCTTGTCACCTACATCGATTCGTTGGCAGCTTTTAGAAAAGCTGCTGCCATTCATTTCAACATGAAACTTCAATCGATCTTCCTCGGGATTGGAAACAACAGGAAGCCAGCGATAGGGTAAGTCCAGTTCAATTACCTTCGGGTTCATTAGGTTTAGAATGGCGTACTGTCCTTTTTGGTGTTGAAAGCCTGAAGGTTTTTCAAAACTCAATTCCAGAGTTTTTTCATCGATTTCTACACGTTTCACGAATTTTACAATACGCTCATCCGCATATTTATCTGCGTCACACGCTGACCATATGTTGTCTTTGTTCATTTGCAGGGCGGCCAAAAAGCCCGCCATAATGGATCCTTCAAAACCGCCACCGGGAAACGCCCATGCCGAAGCAAAATAAAGGTTGGGAATCAAGAAATTATTTCGAAATCGCTTTGACGCAGTTAAATCCTTGGTTTGAGCAAAACCATAAACTGCTCCCCCGGGGTTTGACGTGTATCGCTTAATGGTTTTGGGCGTAGAAACTTCGTAATATTCGATGCTTTCCCGTATGCCAGGGAATTTTTCATCCAGCCGTTGTATTAGGATTTGGGCCACTTCTTCTTTCTTTGCCTTATAATCCGCTTCACTCAGCCCTTCCCAGTTTTTAAGATAAGCAACGGTGCAAATTACACCTGCCGCTTTTTCCGGTGGCGCTAAACCGGCATCCACCTTTTCATAATCCACAAAGATGAAACTGCGTTTTGACCAATCGCCCAATTGATTGGGATGTACATCTTTCAAATTCTTCACATCATCGCCCTGGATGAAATTTGAGTAGTATTTTACGCCGAAAGCATCCACTTTCTGTTTAAAGCCAAAATAAATACACAGCAGTGAAGTGGAATGAGGATGTGGACTGATTTTCTGTTTTAGCGAACTGGTAAAGGGTTCATCTAATAGATCTGCTACTAATGGTATGGCACAATTGGCCACCACATTGTCACAGCTAACGGTTATGGGTTGGCCGCTATCATTAAAACTATCACGAAAAGTGACCCCGGTAGCCTTACCGTTTTCAGTAACGATTTTCAACGCTTTTTTACCCAACAGCACTGTACCACCTTGCTGTTCAATGTATGAAGCAAGATGATTGGAAAGTTGTTGCGAACCGCCCTTGATGAAGTGCCCCCCGTTTTCAATAAAGCCCGCAAACGGCAAGCCAAAATAAAACATAGACAACTTGTAGGGATCATCGCCCCAGTAGGCAATATGCGCCACCAGGTCCAGCTTTGTGTTTTCATTTTTAATGTGCTTATCTAACCAGGACCCTACGGTATGCCGTGTTGCCTCTACAAGGTTTGGGTATAGTAAGGGCATCAACGGATAAACCAACTTGCGTACCAATGGTTTACGTGGTAAGCTGTGTGCTTCCTTTCTAACACCCGCAATCAATTTCAAAAATTTCTTAATACCCTTTTCCTCTTCCGGATACTTATCGATGAGTGCTTTTTCCGCCTTCTGAAAGCCATGAGGAAAGACAAAATCTTTGTTATCTGAAACCACTCCGTAGAATTCGGGTACTTGTAGAAATTGAACCTGTTTGTCCGCTTCCAGCATTTTGAAAACCCTCCTTAGGTTGCCATTCTCAACCAGTCCACTCATTTCATGCAGTCCGACTTCAATGATAAAATCACCTCGCTTAAAGGTAGTGGCGCATCCTCCAGGCTTGTGGTGTTGCTCCAACAAAAGGACCTTTTTTCCAAATTTTGAGAGCGTGGCTCCGGCAGTTAACCCGGCCAAACCTCCTCCGATTACAATAGTGTTGTACTTCATATCAGTTTGATTTTTAATATCAAGGGAAGCCAAAAAGATGGCGAATTAGACAATGGGGTCCTGTCTCATGAGGGAACGGGAAATAGGACAAACTTTCCCGTCAATCTAGTAGCACTTCGAAAGTACTATCGAAAAACCATCTATAAAATGATGAAAATCAGTGTTATTACTTTATGATAGCTCAGTCCGGAATTGTTAGGACCACGATATAGCCTGTAGTGATGTCTTCGATCAAGCAAGTGACCTATAAACTCAGTCAACTTTTCGTGATTTTCTGCTTCTTATAAGCAACCATATTCCAAGTATTACCTCAAACAACATGGGTAGGATAAAAATCCACTCCAAAATCGAAACAAGATCATGATTAGTAAGGAACAGTTTAAGGGAATACACTAAAATGTAACCGACTCCACCCAGGATTAGTGGTATTGCAAGCCATTTGGGTACACTTCCTGATTTGAAGGACAACATACCCAACAAAACAATATGAAATCCGAATATGAGCAGTCCTACAGACCAAATGGCATGGAATCCTTCATAATACAGCCAGGTTTCCGTGATAAAGTATTCAGGGATAACACCTGTCAATTTCTGTTGTGACTGCATCAAGCCTATGTGCGTCAGCTTAGCGATAGCAGTTCCCAGCAAACCCGTATAAATAAGTCGTGTCCATGCCGCTATCAGCGAAAGGTAATGGTCTACCTTCCTGAAATAAATATAGAGAGCCCATGCAATAATGAGATCGCAAATAAGGACGATAATCCAACTAAAAATTCCTGTTCGAAAGAGTAGCGGATTGTTCCTAAATCCATTGAAGGTCGCCTCGGGATCGTTATCGACAACTAAAGTTCCAATAGTGAGATCGGTACTCACTACTGCGGCAATGGTCATGATTAGAATCGCAGTACCCGCTATGATTCCTGCTTTGTATTGCGATATTCGAGTATGATATTCCTGCATACTATTTTTTATTGGTGATTCAGATTATTCGAGCAATCTGAATTAGGATATTTATTTGTGTTGTGCCTAGTACAAAATTTTTAAGCACGGTAAGAATAGCGCCTATTGAAACAAAAGCTTGAATTATTCCCAATATGTTAGTAGCCTTTTCACTTAGCCCTTCATGGCATTCACGGTCATTACTCCTGAACAATAACCTGATCTATAGGCCGCCTCATTGTTTTCAACATTTCAGGGCCATATCCGAAGCGCACCAGCAAATCGGTTCGGCGGTCTCCATTATTCAAATAGCTTGCAAATTGGGATCTTACTTCCGGCACTTCGACCGGTTGATTTATAAAGGCATGCTTTAGCCCCAAAGCTGTGGCTTGCAATGCAAAACGCTGATAGCTTCTTCCCGCTTTGACCCAGTGTTCAACATTATCCTGTTCCGAAACAAAGGCGATCACACCAGCGGAACTGCGTATCTGTTCCTTGTATTTGTCGTTCTCAGCTTTTTCGGTAAAGGCCATATTAAAGATCAGGCCTCCCAGCCAGTTGGGTGCAGTTGGGTTACCCGATGTTGCCGAGAAAAGACCATCGCCATGTTTGAGTGCAGAAGACGCATTGAATCGCACCCAATCCTTGAGTTCCTTAATAAAGGCGTCATCGCGCATTTGAGCAGTATTCCCTTGAACTACATATTCCAGAATCGCCTCCATATTTTTCTTATCAGTGAATAGCTGAGTGGATATTCCTTGATCCTGAGCTGCGGTTTCCAGAATCTTGAGTTCTTCAGCAGATACTTTTTTTCCGCTATATGTGACTTTTGTACATTGTCTTTTGGGTATGGCTTGAAACAATTCGGTTGTCTCAATTGATATAGGTTCAAAATGTATGTCGATCACATTGCCTGGATTATTCTCAACCGAAACATTAGCTTTCAGCCCAAAGGCTTTGGCCGCATGTACAATGTTCTCTGTAGCACATCCGAGACTGGCATACAAATGGTGATCGTCCGGGTCAACCACCGGGCATCTTCGGCTAAAATCCGGAGAAATGGTAATTCTGCGACTTCCTATTTTGAATAGCCAGGGCTGGGTATTGTGACTATTGGCTGCTAAGGTGGCATATCTAACCAATTCTTTCATGACTTCGTTGTCTGCTCCGGAAAATTTGGTTGAATGACTCCAAACTTTGGCTACATGCTCGTCATATTTGTTCATTTGGTAGTTTTTATTGATGAAATAGGCTGCTCCACCGGCAGCTACAACTCCAATTCCGGCTATGGTTACAAATTTTCTTCTTTTCATAATGAATGGTTTGCGGTTAAAAATGCCAGCCTAACTTTAGGGATATTTCAGGGATGAACAGTTTAGGTTCGAATGTACTTTGATCAACTTGTACCTCCTTGTCTCCGCCTATTCTTAAATGTCCTGCCACCCATGGATTCAAATAGAAATTTTTGTAAAACTTCCATATGTACCCCCCGCCAACAGTGAATATTATGTTGTTGTATTCAGCAGTTTCCAGTTTTGCATCGGTCTGTATCGAAGCATCCCAATACTCCAGGCCAGGGCCAATCCACCAACCTTCAAAGCCGGGTTTAAAAAAGTAATCCACGATAGCTGCATAGACTTTCATTTCATTGTTGGTAAAACCGTCTTCTACGATGAAGTTTGGGGTTTCAATTTTTGTGATTACTGCTCTGTATCTGAAGTGATTGTGACCTACCCAGACCGAAGCATAATATCCGTTGAATATGTAAGGTATTGCGTCCAGTTCGAAACCGACTTTGGTCTTATTCGGTGCCGGACTCTCCGTTTGTCCATAGGAAAGATTTGCCGCAAGAATTAAACTGAAACAGAAAAGTATTTTTTTTCATGGTTTTTGTTTTTTCGATTTAAAAGTACGCTCCGTAAAAAGGTTGTAAAATGATGAAAATCAGTTGTCTAAGACTAAATGAGTCTACTGTGTAATTAGGTCCTACAACAGATAAACATGTTTAATCTTTAAGTAAATGACGTTGCTAGTGGCGAAGTGATCTGTAAAAAATCAAGAACGCTTTTGTTTACCAAAGCCGTCTGGGAATGGGTAATGTCATGACTGGCATCCGGAATAATTACTGTCTCTATTTGCGGTGCAACCGTATTGAGACGCATCGCAACTTTGTGAGGAGAGTATAAAACCTCTTTTTCGCCAATAATGTACAATACCGGGATTTTGAGTTTTTGCAAATCACTATCACTTAAAACGGTCGGATTGACATATTTTCTTTTTTTAAAGCACTTCCCGGCCAACACTAACTCCTCAACCATTTGATCAGCCTTAGCACGACCTGCTTCTCCTTGTTTGACCAGGCATTTTCTTTCCCAGTACACCATTCTTTTTGCGAAAAAATGATTTGGAAAAAAATGAGTTGTTATCGCAACTATCAAGTACGGTAATCTAGGTTGCATCACCGTTGCAGATGGAGAGATAAGTATGATCTTATTAAGTCTTTCGGGATGTGAAAGGGCATACATACTGGTTTGCCATCCACCGTATGAAAACCCTAACAGATTGATGTCATTCTTTAAGTTTAGTTCGTCAAACAGTTCATTTAACCAGTTGACAAAATCTCCCGGTTCTTTCAAAGGGCGTGAATATATACTCCGGCCATTATCGTAGATATGGTCTAATGCATATACCCTGTGTTGTTTCGAAAAATCCTCTATTTGAGGTATCCAGGACAGTGAATTTTCAGTATCTCCGGGCAAAAGAATCAAAGGCGGATTATCTTCTGAACCGGTTATCCGAACAAAGGTTTGACCATAAGAAGTTTCAACATATTTGTTTTTTGATGGAACAGGCCAGCGTTTGGCATGTTCGTCATAGAAAGCAAGATATTTTTGTTTTGCTTTTTCTGACTTAAAAGGATGATAGGGTTCATTCATTAGGTCAAATTGAGTTCTTCTTTCAGAATATTCCTGAATCTTGTAGCGCTCAAGTAGTGGTCATCCAATAGCCTCCCATCTCGCAAGAGATTGAAAACCCCAAAACCGGAAGGCGCCATTTTTGCTTCCCTGACAGTGTTTATTTTGGACACTTTTAAGTCAACACCATAGTCCATCGCAACGTTCAGTATTGCAGCGACAGACTTTTCGTTCCACGGACACTGGTCTGCGTAGAGTAGATGCCAACCTTTGTACTTTTCCTGTTGACTGGTCCAATCGTGAAAACGAGGCTTTTTAGCGTCTGTGTTCCATGTCTTCGACAACAGTTCAAACCTGTCTTTGGTTTCAATTTGCTCAAAGCCATTTTTCTCGAAAAGGGTTTTATTGGCAAGCCAACCCCCTTTGCTGGTTATAACACATACACCATCCATGCCCCTGGATTTGGCTTCTTTTTCGGCATCTTCGATGAGCATGGACCCAAAGCCCTTGTTTCGTTGCTTTTTGGAATAAATGTAGGTGCAGTGAATGAACATGTAATTATCGGCATCTACAGGTCGCCAGGCGTCTTTAGCCGGGACATATTCAATGAAACCGATCATCTTGTCGTCATCATCTTTGAGTATCTTTATTTTCAGGCCCTCACGATAGCGTTTTTTGAACCAGTTTAGCTTATCGTTGAACCCTTGTCTCTTGGTGTCCTTTATGCAGAAGAAAGTTTCTTTCAAAGCATTTTCGGGTGTTACTTCTATTAATTTCATAATGTTCGTATTAAGATTCCTGAACCTTAGCGGTTGGTATTACCGGGATATCCCAGGCTTCCTTGATCTTACCGTCAATAAAACACCAGATAACAATGGCGTCGATCTCCATTTGTTGGCCCTCTAAGTTCATCGCGTCCCTAACACGAGTGATGACTATTTCATCTCCCATGGGAACGGTGGACAACGGGGTTACCTTAAAAGAACCATCAGTGCGACCGCCCAGTCTTGTGAAAAAGTTGGTCAAACCGGACAGACCGAAGTAATCTCCTTCCAGTTCAGGTAGTTCCGGATTGTAATAATGCCATACGAAGTCCTCGGCTAGTATCTCAGCTGCCGTAGCGGGATCTGCAGGATTGAACTTTTTTAGAATACTGATGTTGGGATGTTCCTGGTTCATGATATTCGTTTTTGATGAGTTGTTATCGGGAGTGCAGGTTTTGCAAGATTAAATATCAAACCTATTGAATGTCAAATATTTAAAAAATGACTGAAGTCAGTAAACAAGTTTAAAATTGACCATTGTGGTCAAGAAAATATCGCTGTAAGAATGGGTATTCAGTTTTATATCGATGGAATGAATATGAGGAGGGTAAAGTCTGTGCGTTCGAAAGATACCAGGCGGCCTTTATTTTTCCTGGTATACCCCGGGAACCCCTTTCCATATCAAATTTGAATTCCTATCTTCAGGACTTCTAAAAATTGCCGATGCCCTTCAGTTTTAACGAAAAAAGCTCCTTGCTGCTGGTTTTCTTCCTGCACGGACTGGTGTTCTCGGTATTACTGTTGCGAAAGGGCATCATTCATAAGAACACCTCCAATAAATGGCTCAGTCTGCTGCTATTCCTGTATGCTATGTATCTCGTTCCCTATATGTTGGGCTATGCCGGGTGGTATAGTAAAAAGGTCACCCGGGAGATATTGTTCTTTATCCCCTTTATGCAAGTACTGTTGATTGGTCCCGTAGTGCTGTTTTATACAAAATCACTGCTCAATAGCTCGTTCCGCTTTTCGAAAAAAGATTGGATTCACTTTGTGCCGGGTGCGCTGTACCTCATTTACAGCCTTGTTGTTTTTATTACTGACAAACTTGTCCTGGATGAGTTCTATTTCTACGCCGATGGGCGGGATAAGGATCTGGCAAATTGGTACCAGGCAACCGGATTGGCCTCGATGTTTATTTACCTTGGCCTCTGCCTTCGGTACTATGGCCGTTACAAAAAGCTCATTTTCGACAAGGTAAGTTATGCCCGAAGCATTTTATTTCGGTGGATCCAGAACTTCATGATTGCCTTCCTCGGCATATTGATACTTCGCGTGTTGTTTTTCATTTTCAATCCGGTGTGGGAAGAATTCGGGAGTCAGTTTTGGCATTACATCTCTTTTTCCCTGGTCTTCTACTATATCTCGATCAGCGGGTATGCCAATGCGGTGAAGGTAAACGCACTTTACGATTCCAATCCCCGTGGTGACGATGTGAATGTCTTTTCGGAAGATGAAGAAGAGCATGGCAATGGTAAAGAACTCCAAATAGAGAAGGACCTTGAAACCTGGAAGGATAAGATGAATACGCTGATCCTGGAAAAGAAGATCTACGAAAATCCCAAACTGACCCTTTCCGAAGTGGCAAAGGAACTCAACACAACTACCAGGAATGTATCCTATGTCGTGAATGCCGGTTTTCAAATGAACTTCAACGACTTTGTGAATCACCATCGCATCGAAGCAGTTAAAGAAAAACTACAGCAAGGGGAGCATTACACAACAACACTTCTCGGAATTGCTTTTGATTGTGGATTTAACAGCAAGGCGACATTCAACAGGGCCTTTAAAAAGAGTACATCGCTATCTCCCAAAGATTACCTGGAAAAAGTATCGGATAAATAGGTCTCAAATCGAGATTTGAAGCGCTTGGCCTTCCAAAATCCCTGACTTTTGTATCAAAATCGATACATCGTCATGAAAAAAATTGCAACAATCCTGGCCGTACTTATTTCCACAGTTTCAGCCGCACAAGACATCCAAATAGAAAGAATAGATTCCATAGTGACCTCCAAAATTGGAGAAAAGGATCCGTCTCTCATTGTCGGTGTCGTGAAAGACGGGGAGATAGTTTATGAAAAATACTGCGGCCTTGCCAACCTTCAGCATCAGGTAAAGGCTACCCCCGAAACCCGCTCTAATATTGCTTCAACAGCAAAGCAGTTTACTGCGCTTATGGTGCTTCAGCTTTCGTTGGAGAATAAGCTGAGCCTGGAAGATGATATTCGGAAATACGTTCCAAACCTCTACCCGAATGTCAAAGAAGAAATTAAGATTCGGCATCTTATTAATCATACCAGTGGTATTCGGGATGCCTATGATCTTATGAGCATCCAACGCAAGCCGTGGTGGCGGCAGGAGGGTTTGGACAATGATGATATCCTTGAGCTGTTAGCAAAACAGAAAGACTTGGCATTTACTCCCGGTAGTCGCTATATGTATAGCAATTCAGGATATATAATTCTTACAAAGATCATTTCGGAAGTGACCGAAATGCCGTTTCATGAATACTCCGGGACATTTTTTAGAGAACTGGGAATGGAGAACACCACATTCGTAAAGAACTACATGCATGTTATTCCGAACAAGGCGTATCCGTATTCCGACTGGGGCGACGGTGTATGGCAGGAATATCCGATGATGACAAACCTATATGGTGACGGTTTCCTCTTTACCACATTGCGGGACCAGTTGAAGTTTGAACAAGCTATTCAGAACGCTAAAGACAATTACAATGTGTTGCTTATCGAAAGTCAGAAAGCCATTCCGAACAGTGAAATCACCACCTATGGTTTTGGTCTGGAACTGGAAGATCGGTTGAATTACTCCGCCGTGCACCACTCAGGAGGAACGGGCTCCTATCATTCCCAGGTGGTGCGATTTCCTTCGGAAAAGCTCTCTGTTTTTGTAATGAGTGCAAACAGCCGGATTTGGAGTGGTTCCATAGCGGATGAAGTGGCCTCAGTACTTCTGCCGGAGAAAGAGGTGCCGGTATCATACGACAACCGGATTACTATGACTTCGAAGATGGTATCTAAAGATCAGTTTGTAGGTCAGTATCTGTCCCCAAGCGATTATTTGATTCGAATTGAAGAAAAGGACAATGAGATCTTTTGGCGAAATGGAAATAACAATCCCATTGCGTTGGAAAAGGAAAAAGATAACGTATACACCTTTGTTAGAAATCCAAAACTTAAGATAGGATTCTTTTCGGATGAATTTGTTTTATTCTATCCTTCGGGTAAGGTGAAGGTCTATAGTAAAATGGCGGCGGAACCTCCTACACTGGCCGACTTGGAATCGTATACGGGAGACTATTACAGTGGGGAATTGGATGTCGAATTCGCGATTCGATTGACCGATGACAATAAGCTGAAGATTTCACGCACGGACTGGAAACAGGAACCGGAAGTGGAGGCGCTCAATAGAAATGAGCTATTGGTTTGGGACTATATTTTGAAGATAGAAAGAGATCGTTTTGACAGGGTGACGGGCATCTTGCTCACCACCAATCGCGTACTGAACAATCGTTTTCAGAAGAAATCCAACTTGCAATACCAACCCAAAGTTGCTGCAGACTACGGTTCAATTCAGGTTACGACAATCGGAAGCAAGAAAGGAGGATCACAGATTCTGCTTACAAGGAACGAGCCCAATGGAAATGAGATATGGGCAACGCAATTCGGTGGCCGGGGCTATGATAAGGCAGGCTCAATTCTGGCGACCGAAGACGGCTACCTGATTATTGGCTCCACCAGTTCCTACGGAAAGGGGAATTACGACATGCTCTTGATCAAGACTGATAAAGAAGGAAAGAAGCTCTGGCAAAAGACCTACGGCACCTTCTACAATGACTATGGCTATGCTATTGAACGGATCGAGGGCGGATACCTGTTAAAAGGGACGCAACAAAATTGTACTTCGAATACCGATGTATTCAACAGAGAGTGCACTACCAACGTATGGTTTGTAACTGTGGATGCCAACGGGAATGAAGTTTCAAATGACCTTCTGGAAGAAATTACGGAAGCTCCGTGACTTAATGGAAAACTGATCTTACTTCAAATTGACACATCCATGGGCTGAGTTTAGATAATTGCAGTACAATTCCGCGTAAATAATGAAGGACTCCAAATAAAATCGCCGTCAGCAAAGGGTCTAAAAGGTACTTTAGTTTTCATTAAAGTACTATGGAATGAAACAAAATTGCCGGAACACAATTATCAGTAGGAAATACGTACAAGGAATCTTTCTTCCGAAAGATAGATGAAGTACGATAGCGAGCTAACAGGTGGCTGCGAGGGGACTCGCATTTCAGGCTATTTCAGATAATTCAGTAATTATTGCTATCTTACCCCTATGGGAGTTGGAGCCATCGTTTTATGGAGTTTTATACTGTGCGTTGTCATTGGGCTTTTTGCAGCCATGATGGAAGAGGCATAGTAGTTCACTCATCTTCGCTTTAAAAAAATAGGCACGGTTACCTCGTGAATCTCACACGTTGTCAAAAACCGTTTTTATTGCCTATTTTTAGTCATGCTTAATTTGGAAGACTACATACGGGTTATCCCCGATTTCCCGAAGCCGGGGATCTCATTTAAAGATATAACACCCTTGCTGTCAAGTACGGAGGCGTCAAGAGCTTGCCTGGAACAACTTATTGCCTTGCTGGAAGGGCAGGCGATAGACAAGGTGGTGGGGGTTGAATCGCGTGGATTTTTCTTTGGGATGCTCCTCGCGCAAGAGTTGGGAGCCGGTTTCGTCCCGGTTCGAAAGCCCGGTAAGCTTCCCTACGAAACCCTTAAGGAACCCTATCAATTGGAGTATGGATGGGATGCCCTGGAAATTCACGAAGATGCCATAGCCAAAGGGGAGAAGGTGATTATTCATGACGATGTGTTGGCCACAGGGGGAACGGCGCGAGCTGTATGCAAACTCGTTGAGCAGTTAGGAGGCGAAATCGTTCAATGTAATTTCATTATGGAATTAAAGGCTTTGGGCGGACGGGCGAAGCTGCTGAAACATCCTGTCAAGGCTGTTCTTTCCTATTAATCCAATGCGTTTTTAGTTACCCACAACCGGTATGCGAACAAGGCCAATTGAAATTTGGAAGCTTTCGTAAGATCTACCTGACGCTTTGTGAAACTTGGTAAGACAGCTTTGTTGAATTTAGCTAATCCTTTGAATAGCTGTTTTTTCATGCGATAAAGGTACTAAATATAAAAGGACCCCGATGCTCAAGATCGAACATCGGGGCCTTCCCTTATCCAACGAAAAAAATTAGTTCTTCTTGGTGGTGATCTTTACAACACCATCCTTGCCTTTTTCTCCGTACTCCGATTGGGCACTATCGCCTTTGAGTACTTCTATGGTTTCTATGTTCTTGCCTTTGAGCTTCTTTAGCTCCTTCCGGGAAGAAACTTTACCGTCTATCACTATGAGCGGATCTCCGTCATCGGAGTTGAGGAATACAAAACCGTTTTCGTCACCATCCTTTTCGATAAATACGGAGCTCCCGCTTTTACCCTGTCCGGATCGTATAAATATATTGTCACTATGAATTTTACCATTTCCTCCAATAATTTCAATCTTCTTCTCGCCGTCATCATCGTCATCGACAATCACTTCAAAGACACCGCCGCTTCCATGCTTGATCTTATGTACTTTCTTCGACGTCCAAACACTTGCGCCGCTACTGTCGTCATCGCTGTCGTAAAAGAAGACATTATCACCTCCACTGCTGGTCCAAACCGAGTGACGCGAATTGACATTACCAAGGCTAATGCTGCCGGATTCGATATCATAGGTAATTTGGATCGGATTAATTCCGTCCTCTACCGATTCGGAGATATTACCATTCGTAGTACTGGATTTAACTTTGATGGAAATATCTGTGATCTCACCATCTCCGTTGCGCTTAATACCACTAAAGGTTACGGTAACATCATAGTTGTCCTCAAAAATTCGTTTGATCTTATCCAGTTCGGCATCTGTAGATTTTTTGGTTATGGTAAATGATACGCTGTTGTCTTCGTCCTTGTTGCTTCGATAGTGTTCAAACT
>CAZTLE010000107.1:0-14180 GCA_964614415.1 uncultured Aureitalea sp.
TGAAATGATCTTCGGAAATATGTCCTTCCTCCATCGCATAGAGCGTAACAGCCCGATACATTGCACCCGTATCCACATACAGGTATTTAATGTAATCGGCAAGCTGTTTGGCGACAGTACTTTTCCCGGTGGATGAATAGCCATCTATAGCGATGGTAATGTTTCTCATTACTGAAGATCGATATTTAACCCGAAATAACTCGAAGAGGCAGCAATGCTGAATCGCGAATACGAGTAACTGAGCCGCATCTTGTTGAGTTTGATCGCAAATCCGGCACTGATCCCGGCGAATGCCCGGCGTTCGACAATTCGAAGCTCTTCTCCCCTTCGGAAATTATATCCCAAACGGATATTAAAACCACTTTCCGGAAAGACCTCGATTCCCACGATCATGTGTCGGAATGCATTGTCGATAAAGTTAATGTTTTCCGATTGAACATTGCCTTCCAGGTCGGTTGTTTCCCGGTCGGGATTGGAGAAAGCAATATTCCACCGCTGCATGTTCTCCAAAGTGAAATGCCAACGGATCGGTACATTTTGAAGCGTTTGTGAAATTCCGAAGATCAACTCGAAAGGCAGTGGTTCATAGATCTCATCGTAAGGGGTGATTTGTGTCCCGATATTTCGTGCTACCCCTGTGATATGCAGGTCCCAGTCCTCATAAACATACATAACCCCGATATCTGCAGCTACGCCAAAGGAAGAGTATTGTTCCAGCGTCGATGAGATGAATTTAACATTGGCACCTATATGGAAATTAGTCCAGGCAACATTCCTGGCATGTCCGAACTGAAGTGCCACTTCGCCACCACTAAAACTGGATGTCGCATTTCCGTCTTCGTCAAAACCGTCAAACTGTCCGTAGTTGATATACGTGACCCCGGCATGAAGTACCTGTGTACGCCGGTCCCATAAGTAGGCATAGGCTGCACTACCGTAGTTCACATCTCCTATGTAATTGACATAATTAAGGGATAGCTGGTTATCCATGGCCGGATTAATACTGGCCGGATTGAACAGTGCCTGTGTAGGATCGTAGTCATAATTGGTGACGACCTTTCCTCCTAGCGCGGCCTGTCTGGGTGAGTTTACAAGATTGAGAAACTGGTAGGTAGAACGCCCGCCCACTTGCGCCAATGCAGAAGTAGAAACGATCAGGACCAATAAAAAGAATACTTTTTGGTTCATACACCAAGCAACCTTATCCTCACTTAAAACGAATGCAAGTATAATTTATTTTCGTGGCACAAAAAAGCTATTTCATTTCAGGTTTTCCTGATTATGTCAACTTCGGAACTACAGTAGTCCCGGCTTTAAGTTAAGGTAGGAGGTTGTTTAGCAGATGAATGATCAAATGACCAAGAACAGATCGTAAGCAAGAAATAACCGCACTACAACGCCAAACTCATTCTCTCCTCTCTGTTCTCTTCTCTCTTCTCTCTTTTCTCTTTTCTCTTTTCTCTGTTCCAACATCAGAAACTACAAAGTCTTGGCGTTTTTCACTTTCTGTTTGGTAAGCGCAACATCGAGAACATCGATCATGTCCTTCACGTAATGGAAAGTAAGCCCTTTAAGATATTCGGGTTTGATCTCTTCCACGTCGGTACGGTTGTCTTCACAAAGCAGGATTTCCTTGATCCGGGCCCGTTTGGCGGCAAGTATTTTCTCCTTAATCCCTCCCACAGGGAGCACCTTTCCGCGCAACGTGATCTCCCCCGTCATGGCAATGCTCTTCTTTACCTTGCGTTGGGTGAATAAGGAAACCAGTGAAGTGAGCATGGTGATTCCTGCACTGGGGCCGTCCTTTGGAGTAGCACCTTCAGGTACGTGAATATGAACGTTGTATTTTTCGAATACATCGGGGTCAACACCCAAATGTTGCGCATTGGATTTAATGAATTCCAGGGCAATAGTGGCCGATTCCTTCATTACCTTACCGAGATTTCCGGTCATGGTAAGCGTTCCCTTTCCTTTGGATAGCGTAGATTCTATGAACAGGATATCTCCGCCTACGCGGGTCCATGCGAGTCCGGTAACAACCCCTGCTACTTCGTTATTCTCGTATTTATCACGTTCGAGTTTGGGTGCGCCCAATACCTTCACGATGAGCTCAGGAGTAACTTTAGGCTCATATTCCTCTTCCATGGCAATTTTCATAGCCGCGTGCCGCACCATCTTGGCGATCTGCTTTTCCAGTCCGCGAACCCCACTTTCCCGGGTGTATCCTTCTACGATCTTTTCCAGTTCCCGCTTCCCAATTCTTAGATGGTCCCTTTTAAGGCCGTGCTCTTTGAGTTGTTTCGGGAGCAAATGCCGCTTAGCGATCTCCACTTTTTCCTCAATGGTATAACCGGATACGTTGATGATCTCCATACGATCCCTCAATGCCGGTTGAATGGTACTCAAGCTATTCGAAGTAGCGATAAACATCACTTTGGAAAGGTCATATCCCAATTCCAGGAAATTATCGTAGAACGCGCTGTTCTGCTCCGGATCCAGTACTTCCAGCATAGCCGATGACGGATCTCCCTGATTTCCCATAGAAAGTTTGTCGATCTCATCAAGTACAAAAACAGGGTTTCCGGTTCCGGCTTTTTTAATGTTCTGAACAATCCTACCGGGCATTGCACCGATATATGTCTTGCGGTGACCGCGAATCTCGGCTTCATCACGTAACCCACCCAGGGACATACGCACGTACTCTCTCCCCAGGGCTTCAGCTATCGATTTACCAAGAGAGGTCTTCCCTACCCCCGGAGGCCCGTACAGACAAAGAATGGGCGACTTCATGTCATTCCGAAGTTTCAGCACAGCCAGGTATTCAATAATCCTTTTCTTAACATCGTCGAGTCCGTAGTGATCCCGATCCAGGATCTTTCGCGCCCGTTTCAGGTCAAACTGATCCGTGCTGTAAGACTCCCAGGGAAGATCCAGGATAAGTTCCAGATAGTTACGCTGAATGCTGTATTCGGCAACCTGTGGATTCATCCGTTGCATTTTGGAAAGTTCTTTTTCAAAATGTTTGGATACTTCCTTACTCCATTTTTTATCCTTGGCACGTTCCCGCATCTCTTCAATCTCAGCTTCATATGACGTCCCGCCCAGTTCTTCCTGGATGGTTTTCATTTGCTGTTGAAGGAAATATTCGCGCTGTTGTTGATTGATGTCGTGCTCTACTTTGGACTGAATATCGTTGCGCAGCGATAGCTTCTGAAGCTCAAGGTTCATATACCGAAGCGTTTCCAAAGCACGGTCCTTGAGGTCGTTGATCTCCAGTAACTGTTGTTTTTCTTCTACTGAAATGTTGAGATTGGACGACACGAAGTTGATCAGGAACGAGGAACTTTCAATGTTGCGAATGGCAAAGGCCGCTTCCGAAGGAATGTTCGGGCTGTCTTTAATAATGTCAAGCGCCAGTTCCTTAATGGATTCTATGATCGCCTTGAATTCGTCATTTTGCTTAGCCGGTTGAGCCTCTGGCACTTCTTTGATACTTGCCGTCATATATGGCTCTGAAGTAAGTACTTCGGCCACTTCAAACCTTTTCTTACCCTGAATGATCACGGTAGTATTACCATCGGGCATTTTGAGCACCCGGAGTATTTTGGCGACTGTACCTATGGTATTGATGTCGGTAAGTCCAGGTTCTTCTTCAAATTCATCCTTCTGCGATACCACACCAATGGTCTTATTCTCTTTGTTGGTATCATTAATGAGTTTAATGGATTTGTCGCGTCCTGCAGTAATCGGAATTACCACTCCGGGAAACAATACTGTATTTCGCAACGGAAGTATGGGAAGTACCTTAGGCAGCTCTTCCCGGTTCATGGCATCTTCGTCTTCCGAAGTCATCAACGGAATTAATTCGGCATCTTCACTCAGCTCCTGAAATGACAAACTGTCTATGGTCGTTAATTTTGATTTGGTCATATCCTTGTTCACGCCAATATGTCACTAATTGGGAAACATTATTGGCTTTTATCGTTTGCTTTACTAGTTTATAAGACGCCAAGCCCGCTAAAACTGTACACTAGGCGCTTTATTTACTTCACATAAGTCAATAGTTATGCCAGTAATTTAAATTAAATTTAAGGCAAGTGTAACATTTCATCCTCAGTCTAATCTTTAGCATAAACATTTGTTTTTTTGACACTGGCCAAACAGCATATAGACGCGTTATTAGTTCTTTGTCGTAAAGGAAATCAACTAGCACAGTTAGAAGTGTACAATCGGTACCAAAATGCTATGTATAACACAGCAGTCCGAATTGTAAAGAACAGTGCTGAAGCTGAAGATGTAATGCAGGAATCTTTCATCGCCGCTTTTTCAAAGCTGGATTCGTTTAAAGGTACTGCTTCGTTCGGTTCATGGTTGAAGCGGATTGTGATCAATAATAGTATTGCTCATTATCGTAAATCACAACGCTTTGTAGACATGTCCGATCAGGAATTCGCCGAGGAAACCCCGGATGTTGAATATGACGGGATCGATGAAGAAGATTACACCATGTTAAAGGCCAGCGAGATCATTAAATGCATGGAGGATATCCATGTGAATTATCGACAGGCCCTCACCCTGCACTTCATAGAAGGATACGACTATGAAGAAATGTGTGAGATACTTCAAATCAGCTACGCAAATTGTCGTACACTGATTTCCAGAGCAAAAGAAAGTTTACGTAAAAAATTAGTTGTTAAACATGCATAAGGATAAAATAGACATACTGTTTAAAAGACTGGAGGGTTCCTTCGATACCCAGGAATCTCCGGCGGGACATCAAAGCAGGTTTATGGAACGTCTCAACGCCCAGAAAACCCAACCCGCCAGAAGATCCTTCGGTTGGTGGAAACCACTATCCATCGCAGCCACTTTCATTGTACTTATTACATTGGGGCTGGCCCAGGGTGATGCACGTCCCGAATCTGCAGATTTGGCAAGCATATCACCTGAGATGGAGGAAACGCAGTCTTTTTTCACAACAACCATCAATAGAGAGCTGGAAACTCTCAGAAGCCTGCACAATGCAGATACCGAAGATCTGGTAAACGATGCACTTATTCAGTTGAGTAAACTGGAAGCAGAGTACGATCAGCTAAAGGTAGATCTTGTGGACAGTGGAAACGACAACCGTGTTGTTTACGCCATGATCTCCAATCTTCAAAGTCGTGTAGACCTGTTGCAGGAAATGATTTCCAACATCGAGGAATACAAAAATCTAAAAACCAATGAAAATGAAATTACTATCTAGAATATCACTCCTACTCTTGTTAGTTCCTGCCGTAATGCTTGGGAACGATAAATTCAAGGGAAAATACACCAAGGAGAAGACCTTGAATAAAGAATATTCGGTGAATGCGAATGCCACGCTCGAGGTTGACAATAGCTACGGAAACATAGACGTGGTAACCTGGAATGAGAACCGCATAGTCATCGAGGTAACCATTAGAACCAATGGTAACAACGAAGAGCGCGTTCAGGAAAAACTGAATGACATCGACGTACAGTTCTCAGGTTCCAGCTCAAGAGTTACCGCCGAAACGGTCTTTAAAGGCCGCAAGAACAACTGGAGCTGGTGGGGCAGCAAGAAGAACAAGGTTTCTATGGAGATCAATTATTCGATCAAAATGCCGGTTTCAAATTCAGTAGACCTGAGTAACGATTACGGAGGCATTAACCTGGGAGATTTGGACGGAACAGCTTCAATTAGCTGTGACTATGGACAAATGAACATCGGTGAGCTTAGAGGCGATGGGAACTACCTCAACTTCGACTATACCAAGAACTCCACAATTGACTACATGAAGACGGGAAAGATCAACGCCGATTATTCAGGGTTCACTGTACGCAGGGCCGACCGACTGGAGCTTAACGCAGATTATTCCAAATCTGAGATTGACAATGTCAATACTCTGGAATACAACTGTGATTACGGAAAGCTAACCGTAGGAACCGTTGGAAATATGACCGGACAGGCGGATTATTTACCGCATAATATAGGAACGGTGAACGGTTCTCTGGATCTCAATACAGACTACGGTTCCATTACCGTGGACCGCATGTCTTCATCGGCCGGGGATGTTACAATCAAAAGTGACTACACCGGTATCAAACTGGGAATCGCCAGTGGATATAACTTCGATTTCACCCTGGATATGGATTACGGAAGCTTTAAAGGCAAAGAAAACGTGAATGTACAGCACAGTTCCAAGGATGGCAGTGACAGGATGTACTCAGGGTACCACGGTCAAAGTGGCTCAGGAAACAACATACGAATTAACTCCAGCTATGGAGGAATTACTTTCAATAAAAACTAAATAACACTCATAAGTCATGAACACAATAAGCAAAATACTACTAGCGGCTTTCCTCGTCGCCTTCGGAACAACCGATGCCACGGCACAATGGTGGGGAAAACGTATTAATGGTAACGGAAATATTACAACCAGGGACGTTAAGACAGGCGATTACGATGTGATCAAAGTGGCCGGTTTTATGGACGTACACCTTGAAAAAGGAACAGAAGGTAACATTACGGTGACTACAGACAGCAACCTGCAGGAGTATATCGTAGTTGAAACCGACGGCGACAAGCTGATCATCAAAACAAAGAAAAATTCAAACCTGCGCACCAAGCACGGAGTTCATATCAAAGTGCCGTTTCAGGACCTTTCCAAGATAGGTCTCTCGGGTTCAGGGGATATCGACACCAAGGACAAGATCGTAGCCGATGAGCTGGACATTAATGTAACCGGTTCCGGGGATATCGATCTGCTTATCGAAACCAATGTTTTGGATTCTAATGTAACCGGTTCGGGTGATATTCAGCTGGCCGGAAAAGCGAATGATATTGAAGTATCTGTAACCGGAAGCGGTGATTTCAAAGGATTTGATCTTGAGAGCAACAATGCAGATGCAAGCGTATCGGGTTCAGGAGATATTAAACTGAATGTAAAGAATAGCCTTAGAGGCCGTGTAAGCGGTTCAGGCGATATTCGATATACAGGTAATCCTTCAAAAAGCGATACTAAAGTAGCCGGCTCCGGATCAATCAAGTCTATGTAGGGCAAAGAGCAAAGTTATCTTAAAAGTAAAACGGCCATTCGATTATGAATGGCCGTTTTTTATTTTTTATAGTTACCGGTTTTACGGGATATCGATTGTAAAGACTCCGTTGGTAATCTCGAAGACCGTTGGATCGGTACCTGATTGGTCAACCGCACTGAAAGAGAACGTTCCTTCCATAATACCGTTTTCAAGGTCTATAGCGGTAATTTCGAAAGTACCGGGATCGGATGTGAAAATCTCCGTATTTCCGGAATCAGGGATGTAACTACCCACGATTTCATTTCCGGTTACAAGATTTGTACTCATCGCATAGCTCCCTACCTCCAAACTGGCTGGGAAAGTAATATTAAGACTTCGATTCTCGAGTGTAGTAGCGATCGTTATCACTTCAACCCCAATAAATGTTGAGGTGGCTACCTGTAAATCTTCCGGTATGTACGTTTCTCCATCCACATCTGCCATTAATGGCGGCTGTGAATTGTCAACGGTTGGTTCGTAAGTAAGGGAGAATTCACCACCGGTGATCTCAACCACCGTCGGATCGTTGTTTAGCGGGTCGGTCGCAGTAAAACTAAATGTCCCTGAAATACGACCTGTGTCCGAGTTAAACTCGGTTATCTCGAGCGTACCGGGATTGGACGTTAAACTCGCGCCCAAACCGCCGTCCTGGTACAGGCCAATGAATTGTGTTCCATTGGAAAGAGATTGTAGATCATAGGTGCCGGCACCGGATTCCTCCGGAATATCAATTCGAATGGTGGCCCCGGCTGCGTCTTCAGCCAATATCGTTAACATAGGGACATCCGAGATCAAACTATTAGTAACAGCTACCGATGTATCAACGAATTCAGCACCATTAGTTCTGGCAAAGAATTGTTCGCTGGGATCACCGTTGCCATTGCCATCATCGTCATTCAAAGGACCGGTCATGAAGCGTATGGCCCTGAAATTACCTTCGGTAACATCAATAGTTTCAACGATAGGTTGCCCATCGGGATCAAGGATTATATTACCCTGATCATCACGTACGGCACGCACACCGGTAAATGTAAAGTTTCCGTCTGTGGTACCCGGGTTTACAATAGTTGCATTGGTAAGTGCGGTGATGTTCACGGTACCGATGGCTCCGAGTAAGAATTCGGTTGTAAAAGGATTATCGACATTGGTTGAGTCAGAGTATACTACACCATTAAGACTCCCCGGTCCGGATACCAAATTAAAGGTCGAACTGGTCAACGAGTTCTCAATGGTCATGGTCATTTTCTCTTGTGTAGCAAACACATAGGCTTCAATTCGAAGCGTTCCATCCGGGGTACGTACGGCCCAGGTGGAGTCGGACACAAATTGAACGCCATCGATCATCGCCAGGAATTGTCCCGGTTCGGCTACAAAAGGATCATCTGTGGGGATTAAACCTTGTGGTATCGGCTCATTGTCGCACGATACAAAGGGCAACATAAGCATGGCGAGGGCGAACCAGCTAAGCGGTTTTAAGTAGTTCATAGGTAAGTAGATTTCTTTGGTACTAACGCAAACTTAAGTAAAAATTGTTTATTGAGGCTGATTTTTGGGAACTCTAAGGAGTAAAATGACCCCTGTAATAAAGAAAACTACCAGGAATAACACGGAATTCCGCGTGCTTCCGGTAACGAGGTCAATGGTCCCATAGATAACCATTCCTATCACAATACCAATCTTTTCTGCAACATCATAAAAACTGAAGAATGACGCTGTATCGGTGGTCTCCGGAAGGAATTTTGAGTAAGTGGACCGGGAAAGGGACTGTATGCCGCCCATTACAAGTCCAACGACTCCTGCTGCAATATAGAATTGCATGGAAGATTCCATAAAGTAGGCGAACACACAAATAGCCACCCAAATGAGGTTGATTACGATCAGCGTCGGTATATTGCCATATTTCTCGGAAGACCGGGCGGTAAGTATGGCGCCCAGAACCGCCACCAGTTGAATGATCAGGATACTAATGATCAATCCCATGGTCTTTTCACTATCACCTCCCCAGGCAATTTCCTGCTCGCCGAAGTAGGTGGCAACAAGCATTACGGTCTGTACGGCCATGCTGTATACAAAAAAGGCCGCCAGATAGCGCTTGAGCTTCGGATTGCCCGTTAATGAGCGGTACACGCCCTGCAACTCCCGGTATCCGTTGAACAAAATACTGCGTGTGATCTTTTTTCCTTCGGAAGTTCCTTTGGGAAGATAATAAAAGGAATACTGGGCAAACGCGATCCACCATACACCTACCATGACAAAGGACCATTGCATAGCACGGATCTGAGGCTCCCCTTCCTCCGCCCCTAGTACCATGACCAGGTTGATTACGAGTAGGATTACACTTCCAATATACCCCATGGAATACCCACGGGCACTTACCCGGTCGTGCTGGTACGGGAAGGCAATATCCGGTAAATATGAATTGTAGAAGACCAAACTGGCCCAAAATCCTATCAATGCAAGAAGATATGCCAACAAACTAAGATGTATGTTCTCGAGTGAGAAGAAGTACAATGCAATACAGGAAAGACCGCCAAGGTAGCAGAAGAACTTCATGAAGATCTTCTTGTTACCCGAATAATCTGCTATTCCCGATAACAACGGGGAAATAAACGAGACTATAAGAAATGCAAGCGCCGTAGTGTAGTAAATGATCGGACCACTTTCCAGTTCCCAACCCAGTACTTCTGCAGACTCCACGCCTTTCATATCAAACAGCGCGGCGTAGTAGATAGGAAAAACCGCAGATGCGATTACCAGACTATACACAGAATTGGCCCAATCGTAAAAGGCCCAGGCATTAAGCAGTTTACGACTTCCTTTCTTGAGATTTGGCATAGGACTTAAATTATAAGAGCTGCCCGAAGGCAGCTCCTAAAGTAAGTAAATAATTTTTAAGCCAATGTTATTTCTTGAAGCTGGTAACGCCGTACTTTCTAGCTTCGACCTTTGCTTCATTGGCCCAGCTTTTTATGTTGTTAATCCGGGTATCGCTGGATGGATGCGTACTAAGGAATTCAGGAGGTGCGTTTCCACCGGAATTAGCTTTCATGCGCTCCCAAAGGAAAGCAGCTTCCATAGGATCATAGCCCGCTATCGCCATTAGTGTCAGCCCAATACGATCGGCTTCGCTTTCATGACCACGGCTAAAGGGTAGCATTACACCAACGGTTGATCCTATCCCGTAGGCCGTGTTGAATATTTCTTGATTTTTCGGGTCTTTGCTTAAAGCCACATTTCCGGCTACGGCTCCCAGGGCCTGCAACTGCCCGGCACTCATTCGCTGTTGCCCGTGATTTGCAAGGGCGTGCGCCACCTCATGTCCCATGATCGCCGCAATTCCGGCTTCACCATCGGCTATGGGTAATATACCGGAGTAGAAAACGATCTTCCCTCCCGGCATGCACCAGGCATTAACTGTAGGATCGTCCACCAGATTGTACTCCCATTGGTAATCCTTGAGATAACCGGCATACCCATTGGCGTTGAGCCAGCGTTCTGAGGCGGTAGAGATCTTCTGACCTATATTTTGAATCATTTGGGCTTCAGGAGTACCTGTTACCACATTATTTTCAGATAAAAACTGATCGTATTGCTGAAAGGCCATTGGGAATATCTGGGAATTGGGAACCAATGCCAACGTCTTTTTACCGGTAAACGGATTCGTACTACAGGCGATCATCAATGAAACGACAGCAATGATGGAGAGTGATTTTTTCAGTTTCATTTTTTCTAATTTCTCGTGTTACTAATTAACGTTCCAAGTTACATATTTATTAAGGGCTTTACAATATTCGGGCCAGAATATAGCCCTTGAGAATTATGGATTTCGATAAAGAGCAAATTGGCCCGACTTTTGCTTACAACTGATCAAACTTAATTACTATGAAGCGAATTTATGTATTACTAGCAATTTGTACCCCACTCTTATTTTTATCCTGCGAAGGAGATCCGGGACCTCCGGGACCTCCCGGAATCAACATTCTTGGTAACGTCTTCGAAGTGAACATCGATTTCACTCAGGGCAATGACTATCGACAGCTGGTCACTTTCCCAAACTCCATTGAAGTCTTTGAAAGCGACGTTGTTCTCGTTTATTGGTTGGAGGATGTCGTATCAGACGGACAAGGTGGCACACTGGATGTTTGGAGTCAGCTTCCTCAAACCATTTATTTGAACGGAGGCGGATCTTTCCAGTACACATTCAATCACACCTTTTTGGATGCTCTAATCTTCCTTCAGGGCGATGTTGACCTGTCAACGTTAGGAAACGGTTTCACGAACGACCAAATATTCCGAATTGCAATAGTTCCCGCAGAATTTGGGTCGGCCGATCTTTCGATGGATGACCTTTTGCGTAACTTGCAACTTGAATCCAGTGAAATTGAAACCCTTTTAGATTAAATGAAAAACCTGTTCATCGCTGTCATTAGCTTGTTATTTTTAGGTTGTAACTCCAACGCCCAAAAGAGTAAAGAAGAAAAGGTATATCCGGTATCGAAAACCGAAGCCGAATGGAGAGCGCAGCTTACCGAACTACAGTATTATGTGCTTCGCGAAGCCGGCACCGAGCGGGCCTTTACAAGCGAACTTAATAAGAATTATGCTCCCGGAACCTATGTGTGCGCTGCCTGCGAAACACCACTGTTTGAAGGAGAGCACAAGTTCGACAGCGGGACCGGATGGCCAAGTTTCGATCGGGAGATCGAAGGGAACGTGGCGTATTCTACCGATTATAAGATAGGATATGCGCGCACCGAAGAACATTGTGCAACATGCGGTGGCCATTTGGGACATGTATTCAACGACGGTCCCAGAGAAACCACGGGTAAAAGACATTGTATAAACGGGGCAGCCCTTAAATTTATTCCGGAGACCGATGAAAAGTAAAGCCTATCCCATTCACAAAACGGAGGAAGAATGGCTCGCCGAACTAGGCGCCGATCGGTATCGAATTCTTCGTGGAAAAGGCACGGAACGCCCATTTACAGGAGAATATAACTTACATTTTGACCAGGGAGAATATCAATGCGGGGCGTGTCATACGCCCCTCTTTGACAGTGACAGCAAGTTTGAAAGCGGGTGCGGTTGGCCCTCATTCGATGCTGCCAAAGAAGGAGCTGTAGAGTATATACTGGACAAGACCCACGGTATGATACGTACCGAAATCGTGTGTGCCACCTGTGGAAGTCACCTGGGTCACGTTTTTAACGATGGGCCTACCGATACCGGACAGCGCTACTGCGTCAATTCGCTTTCCGTAGATTTTAAAAAACCGGGGAATTAAACCTTCACCTTACTTTTTCAGTCAAAAGGGAAACCAAATTAAGTAGTCCCATGAAAAAGTATTTGTTTATCCTGGCTATTGCCACCGTATCATTTTCCTCTTGTACAACCCGGGTTGTAACTACTACTCCTGCCCCGAACAGGGTCGTTGTTGTAAAGAAAGCACCGAGAAACCATAAAGTCGTGGTCGTTAAAGGACAACGGTATTATGTTTGGAACAACACATATCATCGGAAAACCTCCCGCGGATATGTGGTCGTAAAGGTGCGATAAGCCCATCTTCAAAAAAGCCCGGCAACTTTCGCCGTTCCACTAACATTTCGTAAATTCGTTTCCTCAAAATAAGCCATATTAAAACTTGGAAATGAGCAAATACGATGTGATAGTTCTGGGAAGCGGACCCGGTGGATATGTTACCGCAATTAGAGCCTCTCAATTAGGTCTCAAAACAGCTGTTGTAGAGAAAGAAAGTCTGGGTGGTGTGTGCCTTAACTGGGGATGTATACCAACAAAGGCTTTACTGAAAAGTGCACAGGTCTTTGACTACCTGAAGCACGCGGAAGATTACGGACTCGTTGTGAAAGATGCCGATAAAGATTTTGGTAAGGTCATTGACCGAAGCCGCGGTGTCGCCGATGGGATGAGTAAAGGGGTTCAGTTCCTGATGAAAAAGAACAAGATCGACGTCATTGAGGGCTACGGAAAGGTAAAGCCCGGGAAGAAGGTTGATGTTGATGGAAAAGAATACAGTGCCGATCATATAATTATCGCTACGGGTGCCCGATCCCGTGAATTGCCAAACCTTCCCCAGGATGGTAAAAAAGTGATCGGATACCGGGAAGCCATGTCACTTTCCAAACAACCTAAAAGTATGATCGTTGTTGGTAGTGGTGCAATTGGTGTTGAGTTTGCCCATTTCTACAATGCCATGGGCACCGAAGTGACTATCGTTGAATTCCTACCGAATCTCGTACCTCTGGAGGATGAGGAAATATCCAAGCAGTTCGAAAGATCCTTTAAAAAGGCCGGTATTAAGGTAATGACCAATTCTTCGGTAGAATCCGTGGATACGAGTGGAAAGACCGTAAAGGCCACTGTTAAGACTAAAAAAGGTGAAGAAGTAATTGAGGCGGACATCGTATTATCAGCCGTGGGAATTTCCGCTAACATTGAAAATATTGGACTTGAAGACGTAGGAATTGCTACCGACCGCGGTAAGATCATGGTCAATGATTGGTACCAAACCAACATTCCGGGATACTATGCCATCGGAGATTGCGTTCCGGGTCAGGCACTGGCTCACGTAGCTTCGGCAGAGGGAATTACCTGTGTTGAGAAGATCGCCGGTCTTCATGTAGAACCTATTGATTACGGGAATATTCCGGGATGTACCTATGCGACGCCGGAAATTGCCAGTGTAGGGATGACAGAAAAGCAGGCGAAAGAAGCCGGATACGAATTAAAGATCGGTAAGTTCCCATTCTCGGCAAGCGGAAAAGCCAAAGCAGCAGGCACCCCTGATGGTTTCGTAAAAGTAATCTTCGACGCCAAATACGGCGAA
Source organism: uncultured Aureitalea sp. (assembly GCA_964614415.1). Lineage (GTDB taxonomy): Bacteria > Bacteroidota > Bacteroidia > Flavobacteriales > Flavobacteriaceae > CAZTLE01. The sequence continues at coordinate 13,928 of CAZTLE010000107.1, forward strand.
TGGTTAGGCTGCCATATGATCGGTGCCGGAGTGACAGATATGATCGCTGAGGCGGTCGTAGCCAGAAAACTGGAAACCACAGGACATGAGATCATTAAGTCGGTACACCCCCACCCTACGATGAGTGAAGCCGTTATGGAGGCTGCAGCTGCTGCCTATGACGAAGTGATTCATCTATAAGACCTTTAAAAACCAGAAAAAGCCCCAAAAGGGGCTTTTTTTATGCTTTGTCCGCCACAACCTTTACCAAAGG
>CAZTLE010000108.1:0-14086 GCA_964614415.1 uncultured Aureitalea sp.
TCAATGCCCCTTCTATAAATTTAGTGTTAGCGGAACACGTAGACAAAGTCGCTTCAAGTGCCTGGATATTGTAATTGAAGGCACCGGCAAATATGGCTCTTCTGCTCAATCGCAGTACATACTGGGTCCCGCCGGTCAATCCGAAGAAAGTACCATTTCCATAGGAACAATCAAGTTCGGTTCCGCCACACGTATCGAACAGCGCGGCACCCGTGAGTGAAGAAGCACCGGTTATCTCAATATTTCCGGTAACGGGCATTTCAAATGTATACCACAGGTCCATATTGGTGTTTCCGGACGTATCGCAACCGGCATCCAGGCTTTCACTTGCCCCCCGGTTGTCGTCCGACTGTGCCGTAGGAGAAACCACCCCGACATTGATTGGTATGGCATTGACACACTCGTCATTGGGTGAAGTTTCGAAAGCTTCGATATCAAAAGTAACGGCATTGGCAAAAACGGCTCGCTTATTCATTCTAAGCACATACGTAGTTCCGGAAGTGAGGCCAAAGAAGAAGTTGTTTCCGTAGAAGCATTGTAACTCTGTGCCGCCACAACTATCATAAAGTGTGGAACCATCAAGGGACCCAAGGTTTGTTAAACGAACATTGCCATTTACCGGCATAACGAACTCATACCATACATCCATATTGGTTTGAGCCGCCGTATCACACGAGCCGTCCAGGCTCTCGGTCGCGGCCCGGGCATCGTAGGCATAGGAATTGGTACCGCCGGTGGTTACTGTAATAGGAATTCGGCCCGTACACTCATCGTTGGTTGCTGTTTCAAATGCCCGAATATCGAAGGTCACCGATCCGGCGAAAATGGCACGCTTGTTCATCCTTAGAATATAAGTTACTCCTGAGGTGAGATTATAGAAGAATCCGTTTCCGTAGAAACAGTCCAGCTCACTTCCTCCACAACTATCATATATTGTTGCCCCGTCTGACCCTCCGATGCTGCTAATCTGTACATTTCCATTAACGGGCATGGTGAATTCATACCAAACATCCAGGTTTTGATTACCCGCCGTGTCACAGGAACCGTCCAGGCTTTCGGTAGCAGCACGATTGTCGTAAGAATAGGAATTTACCCCGGCGGTGGTTACTGCAATTGGAATTCGGTTTGAGCATTCGTCGTTTACTATGGTTTCGAATGCCTGTATGTCGAAACTTACAGCGCCCGCGAAGGTCGTGATCTTGCTCATACGAAGCACATAGGTAATTCCCGAGGTAAGGTTATAGAAGAATCCATTTCCATAGAAGCACTGCAATTCAACCCCTCCACAAGAATCATAGAGGGTTCCTGAATCCGAACCGCCAATGCTTGTTATCCGCACATTCCCATTTACCGGCATCGTAAATTCGTACCATACATCCAGGTTATTGTTAGATGCATTGTCACAGGAACTATCTGTACTTTCGGTCGCTCCCCTTGTATCGTAGGAATAGGAATTGGCATTTGCGGTTACCACAGAAATGGAAGTTCTGTTGACACACTCGTTATTTACTTCGGTCGCAAATGGTTCTATACGGGGGTTCACAGTACCTCCGAACACTGAGCTCTTGGACATACGGAGTACATAGGTAGTTCCTGAAGTAAGGCTAAAGAAAAAACCTGACCCGGCTATACAATGGAGCTCGGTTCCGGCGCAGGCGTCGTACAATGTGGATACATCTCCGGAAGTAATGTTGGTCATCCGAACGTTTCCATTCACCGGCATGGTGAATTCGTACCACACATCAAGGTTGGTATTGGACGCATTTTCACATGAACTGTCGGTGCTCTCGGTAGCGGTGCGATAGTCATGAGTGAACTGTGTGAAACCTCCGGTAGCGATTACCAGGGTCTCTCTGTTGGCGCATTCATCGTTCGTGGCTGTTTCGAAGGCCTCGATCCGAAACGTTTTGTCAACCGCGGTGAACCTGCTCACCCGCAGCACATAGGTTGTGCCGGAACTTAAGTTGTAGAAATAATTACCTCCGTAAAAACATTCCAATTCCGTACCGCCACAGCTATCGAACAAAGAAAACCCTTCTCCCGTAGTAACGTTCGTGATCCGCACATTGCCATTCACCGGCATGGTAAATTCATACCACACGTCGTAATTTGTATTTGCTGCGTTGTCGCAACTTGCATCAATGCTTTCGGTAGCGGTAGCCATATCGGCATTGTATAACAGGGACCCTCCTGTCTGTACGGTAATAACTTCCCTGTTGACACAATCGTCATTGGCGGGTTGCGCAAAACTGAAAGAACAAACCAGGGCTACGAACGAGAATAAAATTGCTTTCTTCATGACATTGCGGTATTACGGGGAGTGACAATAGAAGGTACTATCGTACACGTGAAGATCGGCAATTTATTTAGTGAAAGGCTGCTTTTTTTTAGTAAAGCAGCCCCTATGCTATCCCGGACAGGTTATTCGTTAAATAAGGACCATAGGATCTCCTCGCTTTCAGCCGGAGCATCCATCTTGTCAAGGGCATTCTCGTTCACACTCATGGGTACCGCAACAATATAATTCTGAAAATAGTAGAAAACATCATTTTCGGCGGGCATGTTATACACTTTGGACTGATCGCCCGGCAGCAGTTTCCAGGTAATCTGATCTTCAGAATCAACTTCTTTTTCAAGAGAGAACGGAGGGCCATCAAAACTAATCGCCCGCTCCAGGAATTTTACCCCCTGAATAGCATCGAGATCCTCAGGAATACTGATCGTGAGGTAATCAAAGCGTTCCATGTTTGTCACAACCGATGTCCCGGCAATATCCGTAACCCATTTACAAAGTCTTTGCAGTCCCTGCGGATTTGCCTTATCCTCATCGATACCAGATACAGCAATGGCCGGTATTCCTGCCAGGGCAGCTGTTCTGGCCGCACCTACCGTACCCGATCCGAACCAGGCCGCGCCAATGTTTGATCCGCCGTTGATTCCTGAAATGACCAAATCAATAGTCCTCCCCTGTTCTTCGAAAATACCCAGTGCACCCAGAAGCACACAATCTGCAGGATAGCCATCGACCTCATAGACATAGATGTTCTTGTCCTCCTGACTTGATACCAAACGACCTTTCAGTTCCCTGGTTTGCGTAACGGACATCCGGTTGCTGGTCCCGCTCTTATTTTCAGAACTCGCGACAACCACGACCATTTCGGCAAACTCGCTTACGGCTTCCGCAAGGCATACAAGCCTGTTCAGGTCCTCCATTCCGTCATCATTGGTGATTAGTACATTTTTGGGATATGGTGAAGCAACAGTGTTCTCCGTGAGAAGAGGCCCAATGAGTTCACCATCCTTGAATAGTCCCTTTTCGCGCGTCCCGTCCCAGTAGAACAACTCGCCCCGGCCATTCTGCTTTCCGTCTTTCCATTCGCCTACATACTTAAATATTTTACCATCAGGCTCGTACCAGTAGGTGCCCATTCCCGATCTGAACCCATTCTCAAACTGTCCCTCGTAGTGATCACCGTCATCATTGAACAAATGTCCGAAACCGTGATAATGGCTATCCTTAAATTGCCCTTCGTACCGATCCCCGTCGGAAACACTTCTGATCACCCCCTGGCCATTCATCTTTCCATCGACCATGGTTCCGTTGAATACATACAGTTTGTAATCGTTTTGAAACAAGGTCAATGTCCCTTTTCCATGTACGAGTCCGTTCTTGCAGTCTCCATCCCACTCGAAGGCCCTGTTTTCCTTGTTATAATTGGTAAAATACTTGCAGTCACCCTCCTCGCTTACCAGCCAGCCCGATTCAGGGCTGTCGCCACTAAAACTGTACAGGTAAAATGTAATGAGAAGTACGGGAGCCACCTGGAACAGAAGTATCCCGGCTCCGGCCATAATGATTTTTAGTTTTGAACTGATCATAGTAGTTTGATTTTAACTCTTTGAGCTAAACTAGCCATACCAGGACCTTCATGAAAAGAAATGGGACGAACTGCTTTACTTTGTTTTGAACGGCATAGGTGAACCCGATCTCTGCATGATCTTTTTGCGCAACTGCCCGATTTTGGGACGTGCCACTGGAATCCGGAATGCTGTTTCGTGGAGCTCAATGAAAAGTCCCTGCGAATTTCCGTGTGTGGCCTTTACTACGGAAAGATTTACCAGGAAAGAACGGTGGCATCTAAAGAATTCGGACGAATCGGAAAGCATTTCCTCGATATCCTTCATACGCTCCCGGTACAGGGTTTTGGTAATTTTTCCATCCCGCAATTGATGAAAGGCCACATAATTTCCTTCGGAACTGATGTAAACCAGTTCATTACGCTTTACACTGATATTCCTGCCTTCAAGGGACAGCTGTAAATGTTCTTCGGAATCAACCGGTTTCAGCGCTTCCAATTCCTCTCTCAGGTATATGTTCACCTCCTGAGAGGCATGCAGGTGTTTCCTGGAAAGGACATTGAATCGGACCAATATCCAAAGGGCCGAAGCCATGGCACCGATAAACAGCGTTTTTAACACTGACTCCACTAACTCGACGGACGAGCCCAGTGCAGCGGGGTCATTCTTCAACCAAATAGCATTCAAGATATGCACCCAGAATCCGATGATCAGAAAATTATAGAGCATAAAGACGTAGGCCCTTAACACCGACCACTGCCCTTCTTTAAACCATTGTGGAAGTAATTGCGGCAGGCCATAGTAGCTTACCGCGAAGGTAATTAGAGAAGCTACCAGGAATCCCATGCATAACAACGCCCGGTCTATCGGACTAAAACCGTAGGGCTGAAGCATCACCATAATTATGGCGACGAACAAAGAGATTGATATTAATGTTGTTCTTCTTTCGGAAATTGTCCTTTCAAAAGGATAGGACGATCGCAGCCAGGCCAGATTTATCATTTCGTATATAGCTTGAGTAAAACTGTACTTTTTTAAAGGTACTATCTTATTCTCAAATAGAAAAAGCCCAACGCAATGATGATGGGCCTGATTTCAATGTTGTATGTTCACTCTAAGGGCCAAGACTATCATTGAATTTAAAGCCATAACAACCTTATATTTTTGGATTTCAATTATCCTTAAAATAGCTATCTTGCGGCCTAATTTTACCATAGATAAATGCGATACACTGTAGTCACTTTTCTGTTGTTTGTAGGTATGATCTTTTCGTGTTCCAAGGAGTCAAATGATCCTTCACAAAACGGAGATCCCGGTAGCACCTTGCAAAATGTTGTTGCCCCAACTGATGGAATATTCAACGAATTCCTCGAGGTAAGTGCTGACACATTGGTTTTGGATTCTCTCGGCTTCTATTTCAATGATATAAGAGTGACTTCGATAATTCCGGTCGCCCCTAATACAGTGCAGTTTTCGGTACCGAGAGCCCTGGAAGAAGTACAATCCAGTTTTAACATCCGTTACGGGAGTGCTCAGGAAATTGTACATAGTAATCCTTTTGGGATGCGTCCTCCGGAGATGATTTCCTTAAGTGAAAATATGGTGACTTTCAGGGATACTCTTACTATTTATGGAAATGATTTTGACCGGACCCAATATACGAAAGCTTGGGTCAATGATGTTAGCGCCGAGGTCCTGCATTCATCGAGAGATTCAGTACAACTAGTCATTCCAACTGAGCTCACTAATCAGAATCTAACCCTTACTGTAATGGCTCAGTTACAGGAGGACGTTCTGGAGAATGAATTGCGCCTCACAGAGCCCGAGATTCTGGACGCTCCGGACCAGGTACGAATTGGAGAAACCATAACTATTTTAGGAACGAATTTCAATCCGAATTCCCAATTTGGCAGGGTTATTATTAATGACGAGATTGAGACTCTCATTGTAAGTATTGGACATGAAGAGATGGCTATTCGAGTTCCATACGGACCTTACAAGGAGTTTGAGATCTTCTCGATCACCTATGAAACCGCCGGAATGCAGGCGGTATACGATTCTCCCATTGAGATTATTTCTGAATACATTCTATACTCCAGGGAAAATAACACGTCTCTGGGTACCTCATTTACATTTAACGGACGCATTTTTACCCTTCAGGAAGAGCAAAGTAGTACAGGAGGCGGACCAATCTATTTATGGGAGTTTATGGTTCCAACTCAAAATTGGCGAATGGTATCCACGGTAGCGCTAGACTACAATGAATTTTCCGCACATATGGATGAAGCTAGTGGTCGAATCTATGTCTACTACCACCATAGAATCACAAATAACTTCGCAGTTGTGGACGTACTATCTGAAACACTGACACCATTGGCAGACTTTCCAGGTCCCGCCAGAGAGTATCCGGCTATTATAGCTTCAGGTAGTTCAGTATTTATGGGTAAGGGTCGATCTGAATATCCACACTCCTATGAGAATGATTTCTTTGAGTACGACACGGGTACCGATCAATGGGTTTCATTGTCTACAGATATGACCATGTTCCATACGTACAGCGAATATCAAACCTTTCAGGGAGATATGCACTTGCACGCCAACCAATTTAGGCTACCAGGACAGACCAATGCCACAGCCAGGACGGTACTGCGCTTTGATCCTGCATCAAAAAGTTTTACGGAAGTATATTTCTCTTGTAATAACACCTGTACGTTCCCTGAGCTTCTAACTTACAATAACAACTTTTATGAGGTGAATAATGTGGTTTTCAGGAATCTGGTAACAAATGATTACATTATACCTGAAGGACCTTCCTTTTTCATAGAGTCAAGTTTTATTTCAAATGGGCCTGATATATTCTTTTATGGAGTATTGAACGACTCCGGTCCTTTGCCTTATATTGGTGTTTTTAGGTTAAAAAGCAGCATCTTCCCATAAGTCCGTTGCAAGCACTAATAGATATTTCACACCACATTCCAGTCTGACTTCAGTTTTCAATTTGAAAATCAAAAGTGGAACTTATAATACCATATGCGAGTTGTACGGGACAGTGGGACAAAATTAGTTGATGCGCCGGAACATTATGCACAGTGTAGTTACGCAAACTTACCCTTCAATTATCCGTCTTTAGTTGAACCCATTTCGGTAAGTGATCTGAGATTTGAACCCTTTTCCAATAGCGATTGTAGTAGCTTTCAAAATTACTATCCGTTTTTAAAGTAGAAGGATCATTCTTGTGTGATTTCATGAGATCATGATATACGGACCGTTGTTCCTCTGTATAAACATACTGGAATAAGTCGAAAACACCACCACCCAATACCCTAAACGGAATACTATCTTTGTACTTCGCCAGGGCTATTTCATCATACGCCTGGTTTTTACTAACATTTGAAGGTACTCCCCGAGTAGGCTTAGGTAAAAGAAAATTATGAGTTTCTATTATTTTTATCATATCCTCTTCCTCAGTAATCTCGTTCAAGCTAGGAATATTCATATCTCCGAGCAAAATAGTAGCTACCTCTCCTCCTTCTCGCTCATGCCGCCTCTTTAGTACATCTATTGTTGCTTGCAGTTCCTTAACTTTATGTAAGTGACTTTCACGGTCGTTTCCTCCAAAAATGAAGTGTACATTGCAAGCTTGAATACGGACTCCATTAAAGGCAAATTCAGCAATAAAAGGTGGCTTTGCTATTTGTACTTTCTCTCCATTAGGGTCTTCTATTCCCTCAGGAATCACAATTTTATCCGTGTAACCGTTAAACTCGATTTTTCTGCTATCATAGATAAAGCAAAACATCTCGTTATTACCTCGTCTTCCCTCACTGATACCACTGGACTGAGATTTCCAATGCTTCCCCAAATACTCTAATATTGGAGACAAGGCTTCTTCGGTTGCTCGAACTTCCTGAATGGCCACCAGGTCAAACCGCGATAGAATCTGAGCGATGTAAGCAAATGACTCAGAAGTTCTCATTCTCCCTGAGTCATTTAAGTGCAGCCGTAATTCCTTGATATTCCAGGTGGCTACCAACAGTGAGTTTGGGTCCCTTTTACCGGGAATCTCCTGTTCCAATGCTCTTGAAAGAACTTCCAGATTTTTCCTGGTGTGCTGGCCTTCCCCGGAAGTCTTGCTGATTAGATTTTGGCGTATTCCACTCTTTGGAATGTTATCATAATACTGCCAACCAAAAAATGCTATTATAGCAAGTACGAGTAACAGAGGAATTCCGAGCCTTACCCGTCGATTCCATTTGTACCTGCCCACTAACTCATCACTTTTACGGGTATGTAGAAGCTTAGAAATAATCTGAAAACGAGCCTCGCGAAGCTTCGTTTGTCTTTTGAAATAACTTTCGCCTTTGAGCTTGCGGATATCGGCTGACAAAGGTTCATTAAAAAAGTCAAATAGGGCCTCATTAAAAGCTGGATCTTGTATCCTATCGTCAGCGGTTACTTCGCTATTTGGGCGACCAGAGACTAATATAGGCAGTATCTTTTCGGGACCGTTCTTTTCTCCGAAAATCCGAATCTCTTTAGATACATATTCGGATTTGTACGAGTTAGGAGAACAAAGGACAATCAGGAATTCGGATTCATCCAACCCCCTTTTAATTTGATCGGAAAGCTCTCCCATTTCAATATCATAGACATCTCGAAAAATCTTGAATCCGGAGTTAGTGCCAGATCGAAAGCTCTTGGGAATCTTATACCCTTCAAGAAAGGACTCTATGTTCTTAGCACTTCTTTCATCTCTTCGGGAGTAACTAATAAATGCGTTATAGGTGTGGGAAGATGAATCCAATTAGATCGCTTTTAGATGATATGCCAGGCTTTTAAAGATAGCGAATTAATCAAATTTGACCTTAGGTAAATAACTGTTTGTTCCACTGAAAGAGGCTGGATTCCTTATATTACCACAATCAGTGCTGACATGCCCTAAAACCCAAGCGCCTTACCCACTTTCTTTCCGGCTTTTTTAGCACCCTTTTCTATTTCTTTCGCGGCTTTCTTTGCGTCTTTAAGGGCATCGGCGAAAACATCTTCAAAGACCTTTCCGGGATTCTTCTTTATCTGGTCTATAAGAAGTTCCGGGATCTTATCAATGTCCTTAGGAACCACGGTAACGGTAAACGAATTCACCTTGACCGTATGTCCTTTGTATTTAAACGAGGCCGATATCTCCCCACGGAACCCGGTCTTGATGAGTTTTATTTTAATCCTGGTGGTAGCCTTAGCATTTATATTTACACTGTCCGCCACCTTTATTTTCTCAATCTTGATCGGGCCAATTTTGGCCTTCAACTGGACCGACACTTTCATCTCACCGGTCATTTGTAGGGAAGTACCCGCCGTTATTACACTAAGAGAGGTTTGCACTCCCAGAAACCGGCCAGATACCGTGATTCCCTTTGAGGATACCACAGCCATTCCATTGATTATGGACATTTTTCCCACCTTGACCGATGCATCTCCTTTGAGTTCAAAGGACGACTTGGTCATGTTTCCGCTAAGATCTCCGGTCACCTGAAGCAGAGACCCCGGAATGAGATCCAGGTGGCCTGATACGCAGAGCCCCTTATCATTAAGAGAGAGCTTTCCTCTAATAACAGGTTTTTTAAAGATCGAGAAAGTACAGGACCCGGCCACTCCAAAGGGCATTGCTCCGGATGGATCGACAACCACATGACCGGTAGTTTTTACTGTGATTATCCTGGCCAGGGTACAACTCCAAATAAAACAGGTAGCAAAGCTTCCCTGATGTGAGCCAAAAACCCCAAAAGTACCTTCACAAACTACCAATTTGGGAAGCGTAAACCGCCCCTCGAGAATAGTCAAAACGTCTTGATCTTTGGTCGTGGACTTACCTCTGGGATCTAGCTTGATAATCGTATTCTTGTTGGATGAATTTGCCCCAGGCTTCTTAGAACCGGACGCTAAATACTCTTTGTAGGTCGCAATGAGCCAGGAAGTTTTTACAGAGATGCCAAAGAAACTAATAGTAGTACTTCCCTTTCTGTGTTTCAATGGCACGGCCTGGATAAGTTCGTCCAAACGTCTTGTTTTGGCCCAATTAAGCAGATGCGCAATGTTCTCCCCTACATCAATCTTAGCAAGCGTTCCCTTTTTACCCAACGTAACGCTTCCCATGTACTCCGGCAGTTGGATATAGTCGTTCTTGAGAACAAAAGACAGATTCAGACCTTTAACGTCGGATGACTTTAAGAGTTTCTTTTCATTGCTGAAGAAAGAAGCCATAGCGCCCATGAATTGTATAAGCTCGGCACTACCTGGTTTCGGGAATTTTGCATGGGCCTGCATGTTCACGCCTTCAATCCCCAAACATTCCAGTCCTATGTTGTCATAGAATAAAGGAACCGGCACCGGAAACGCGCTTGGCAGTACCATAAATACATTGTCGAACAGAAACGTTTTTTGGAGTTGGTCTGAAGTTGGTAAAGGGAAACTTTTGGACTCAGGCAGCATGAGTGACAACATCAGGGTCACGATATCGTACTGATCCAAACGACCATCTATCTCCAACTGCAGCAACGATCCCCCGGCCAGTGGTCCAAAGGTCACACACAACAACTCAATACCATTGAATCCGACCATGGGAATATTGGCCACTCCTGAGACCATTGTTGGATAAACAGCACGTGCCGGTTGTGCCCTGGCACGAGCCCCTTTGATCTTTTTGTTATAGGTCGAGAATCCGGCTGTGATAGCCCCATCCGGCCGAATCGAAACATTATAAAAAATTGCTTCGGGGATTGTAATTGAAAGATAGTCTGTAAAACCCGAAGGCAGTCGCCCCGTGGAATCTGCCAAAGTTTCTATGCCCTCTTGTATGAAGTCCGGCATGTTTCCTGCGGCACCCAGAAAATCCATAAATTTATCTGTTCGCAAACGGCCGTTACTATCTGCGAGATCTATTTCTTCAAGAGGGACTTTATCCGGGAAGGAGGCTCCGGCAGGGCCAAAAATACCTTTAATGACCGCTAACGGAAGGTAAAGGGTGTCAACAATTTCACAGCTTCCATGCGCTTCGAAGCTACCCAGTTTGGTATTATATACGAAATCCGGAACCTGAAGCCTAAGCGTACCACAATCACCAAGATGTGCGTAGAAATAACTTTGCTCCCCCTCCTTGACGATTTCCGCATCGGCCAGTGGGGAGCTCAGAAACGTAAAACCCAAACCGGAAGGTCCCATTCCCATTTTGATATTGACCATTGAGGTGTCATCACCGGCTTTATAGGTACGGAATAGCTCATATTCGGGCTGATTACCTTTCTTCCCGAACAGGTAATTAAGCTCCTTCGGCAGTCCCAGTGCGGCATTGATCTGGAATGTAGGTTTGTTACCGAGTTTCACCGCTAAGTCGTCAATGCTTAGGACAAGGTCCCCCAGTAGCAATGATTTAGCCCCGGGAACCGGCAATTCGGGTAGCGGTATCGTCGCAGTCTCCACGATACCTGAAATGGAAACCGACCTAACCCCGGAACTCACCAACAAGATACCATTAGTGGATTGCGGTATGACAGCCGCTATGGAATCGGAAAGGCCCTTAAATTCTACGATAAGCTGCGTCGAGAATGACCATGAGCCATTGTTGTTTTGGATGGCCGTAGGTCCTGGAACACAGCTCATATCGAAGGAACCTCCCATATTTTCAGGTAAAGTAAGCGGAACTTCAAATGCGAGACTGTCAGATTCCGGCACGAAACTCATCGACATACCGGATGTCGCCGATCGTTTTAAATGTAAGATTCCATCAACCGCAAAAATATCAGACAATTCAAATCGCCCAACAACATTGAGACTCCACTCATCCAGGGCACAATCAATAGACAATGAACTCGCCCTCAGTTGACAAAATTCCCCAAACGCGACCGTGCTGTTTGTGGTTAATTGCACGGAAAAAGAAGTTTCTTGATCTGTGGAGGTAGAAGAAGGAATCTCCATGCGCATACTTCCTTCGGATATTTCAAAAGTGAGGAACTCTTCCGGAACCTGGAAGTCGTCCGGGAGCAGATCTTTCAAGAGTCCGGCAAGATCGATCTCGGTCAACAACCCTTCGATGAGATTTTCTGCTCCGAAACTTGCCGTGACCCCTAACCCGGTCTCTCCAATCATCGCATGACCTGAGATACTACCCGAGGTAGAGACAACTGTCGAGCCTGTTGCTCCTGTATGGGTGAATTTTATCCCCATATTGCCTATCACCAGGGATTGTCCTCCCAGATCAATTTGCCAGGCATCGTCAGTCTTTAACGAGCCTTCGAAGGAAAGATCCTTATTTAGGGAATTGCCCGAAACAGCGAAGAAATCAATGCCTAATTCGTTTACTGCCGAAGGCAATTCGAGGGCTACCCCCAATCGGTTCGTCAGATCGGTTATAAGATCGCCCAGAGTGAGATCAAGGCCCAATTGTGTTTGTCCTGAGAATTGCCAACCCGTACTATTGGCTCCATGAGAAACTCCGGCATCTACCCATACTACTGTCGGATTGATCTGTCCCAGAGACAGGCGTCCCGTTATACCGGCGTAACTACCCACCCGAATGGAGAACTGCAATCCTTCGAGGACGAAACCCGGAAGCAGGGACCATTGTGTTTCCAGCGAGCCGCCGAATGTATTAAGGCCGCTCAACCCGCCGGACACAAAAAGATCTGAACAAATAAGCGATGATGGACCCGGAAGGTCACCAATTACTTCAGTAAGTATGGCCGCAATATCAATTTCCTGATCGGCTTGCATATTCAGACTGAAATTCAGGGAAAATAGGTCAAGCAGAACATCAAATTTCTTTTCGGAAAGATCGGCTTCGGCAGATAACCATAGATTTGTCGACCTACTGTCCATACTGAGCGGATTGAAGACACTTAGATCGGCGGATAGATTCCCAAATACCACCTCGCCTGGTATGATCTCCCATCGCTCGTCTTCAGGAAAACCTACTTGCAACCTGATGGAAGACAACTGATTCAATGGTCTGGAAATCCCTATTTCAAGTGCTTTCAGAACGAGTGAATCGAATAACGGAAAATCACCGGAGATCAAAGTGCTCAGATCGAAATCAGGGAATAAACCAAGTATTGATAGTAGATCGCTACTCTCCTCATCTGACGATTGAATACCAAAACGAAGGCGCGATGCATTAAAGTCATGGACATACGCAAAGGCATCAAAATCCGAGAATCTTGTCGAAAGCATTATGTATCCCATTGCTTCCTGCCCGGACTCATTCCCCCCGGTAGTAATTAGATCCGCTGTGGTACCGATTTCCAGGGACTGCGGACCTTCGGTGTTGCCTGAACTTTGAAATGAAGCATTGAGTACTTCAGCAGAACTCAGAGCGAGCAATGGTATTTCGTTGGTATATGCAATGTATCCTTCAAAAGAAAGCGAAGACACATTCCAAAACGAGAAAAACCGAACGGCCTCCTGCGAAACGATGTTCCCGGAAATAGTAAGGGTATATCCGGGTAACAAAGGGTTGACGGACTCAGAAGAAATATCGAGATAAAGAGAAACATCATTGGCAATATCGGTATGGGGCTCGTTTGAACTCAGCGTTAGTTTAACAGTTTTGTGATCCCAAACCAGAGTCTGTGTGACCGCATTTTGCAAGGCAGGAAGCCAGGAGTCAAGCCGAAAATCCGAACTGAAGTTGGCGAACGTAATGTTCAGATGCGGCTGTCCTTCAACCAGAAAAAAGGCAAGCTCGGCATCAGCTCCAATCTCATCGAAGTGTGTGACACCCGAAACGGGAATTTCATTATCCGAATAAGTCCCGATGGTTGATTCATCGAGCACCAGACCTTGAGGAAAACAAGTCTTCGTAAAATCATATATGGGTGTGCCCTTCCAATTCCCATCCGATAGATTAAAGTCCTGACCTGCCAGGCAGGCATTGATTGCTATTTTTAGTTGCTCATGAGTCATGGTACAGGATTAATCTTCCATTTTACCTTTTTCCTTGTCGTCGCTCTCCGACTTTATAGTGCCCGCGTAAGTGGTGTCCGGCCACTCAATTAAAACCGGTAAATGGTCGCTCAATTTCTCCCTGAAGAAAATGTCTTCGAGTTGGACCTGTTGATCATGGATCTGTTCAGTAATAACCAGACGATTTAATACTTTCTCGATCACGCTTTCAGCACACTTAGCAATCTGGGATAAGCTGTGGGCAGAGAATGGTTTTTCTTCTTCGTTTACATCAGTC
>CAZTLE010000109.1:0-14050 GCA_964614415.1 uncultured Aureitalea sp.
AGGCCGTCCTTACCAATGCAGAGTCTCCCAAATCGGTCTTCAGTTTTGCCAGGGAACACGGATTCGAAGAAAGTAAATTCTACGAGTTCTTTGCAAGTTTTGAGGATCTGGACCGTTCCATTTTTGCACACTTCTGTTCAACAACATTAACAATGTTGGAGGATTCGGAAGAGTACGCCGACTATGGAGCGCGGGAAAGGCTTCTCGCCTACTACTACACTTTCTTCGAACTGCTCGCGGCCAACAGGTCGTATGTGATGTTGCGTTTGGGTAAGGATTCCGGGCGTCTTGATAAACTAAAAGTCCTTTCAAAGCTCAAAGACTGTTTCAGGGTTTTCATCAATACGCTGGAGATCTCTCGAATCGATTTCAAGAATGAACGGGTTCAAAAGCTACAGCAGCGTGGTATCAGCGAAGCGGCCTGGGCTCAACTACTCATTACCTTGAAGTTTTGGATGGAAGATGATTCGCCCGGCTTCGAAAAGACCGATGTGTTCATTGAGAAGTCTGTCAAGGCAGGGTTTGATCTGGTAGATGCCACACCAGCCAAAAGTGTGTTCGACCTGGCGAAATTTTTATGGAAAGAGAAAGCAACAATGTAGATGAAAAGTATTGATCGCATACCTACCTCAAAAATACAGCGCGCCTCTAAGCTTTTGGCAACAGGTGTGAAAGTAGGCGTGAACTATGCCAAATACTATGGTGAAAAGGTTGTCTCTTCAGAAGAAAAAGCAAGAGAAAACCTCAATGAAGCCAATGCAACCGACATCTATGACGGTCTAAAAACGCTCAAGGGGTCGGCGCTTAAAGTGGCCCAAATGCTAAGTATGGAGAAGAACATTTTGCCACAGGCCTATGTGGAAAAATTTTCTCTTTCTCAGTTTTCCGTTCCTCCTCTTTCACCTCCACTCGTCGCAAAAACCTTTAAGAGATATTTCGATAAAACCCCACAGGAAGTCTTTGATTCCTTCGAGATCAACTCGGTGAATGCGGCAAGTATTGGACAGGTGCATCGCGCCTCAGCCAATGGCAAGGAACTTGCGGTTAAGATCCAGTATCCGGGTGTTGCGGATAGTATTTCATCCGATCTGGCCATGGTCAAGCCCATCGCCATGCGCATGTTCAATATTAAGGGAGAAGGTTCCGATCAGTATTTCAAGGAAGTGGAGAACAAACTTATTGAAGAGACCGACTATGTGCTGGAATTAGAACAAAGCAGGGATATGGCACAAGCCTGTGCACATATTCCCAATCTCAAATTCCCGGAATACTATCCCGAATATTCCAGCGATCGCATATTGACCATGGACTGGATGCCTGGTATACATCTCTCCGAATACGTTGTGCAGCGTATGGATCAAGACATATCAAACCTCCTAGGGCAGGCGCTTTGGGACTTTTACATGTATCAAATGCACGTGCTGAGAAAGGTACATGCAGATCCGCATCCAGGTAACTTCCTGGTATCTGATCAAAACGAGCTTATTGTCATCGACTTCGGATGTATTAAAGAGGTCCCCGAAGATTTCTATGTCCCCTATTTCGAATTGGCAAAAGAGGAGAATATTAACGATCCCGATCGCTTTGAAGAAAAATTGTATCAGCTCGAGATCTTAAGACAAGACGATTCGGAAGAAGAGAAGAAATTCTTCAGTGCCCTTTTCCACGAGATGCTCTCACTATTTACCCAGCCATTCCAGGTAGACCATTTTGATTTTTCGGACGAGGTTTTCTTCGGAAAAATTGCTGAGCTGGGTCAGAGATATGCAAAGAGTACGGAATTGCGCAAAATGAACGGGAATAGAGGATCCCGCCATTTTATCTATATAAACAGAACATTTTTCGGCTTATATAATTTGTTGCACGATCTAAAGGCCTCGCATATCGAGATCAATCGTTTTGCGAGTCTATCCAACGGAATGCAGTTGGAGACCATTGAGGCCTAGAAATGTAATGCCGATTTAGAATAAAATGCATTCGGAATGAACATTTTAATAACAGGAACGACCGGCTACATAGCCAAGCGATTAATTCCGGAACTACTCCACAAGGGACATCGTCTGGTATGTACCGTTCGTGACCTTGAACGTGTTCCCGCCGCATTTAAAGACCATCCCAACATTGACTTTATCAAAGTTGACTTCCTGAACACGGATAATGTGACGCTTCCCACCCATATAGACGTGGCCTATTATTTGATTCACTCCATGTCGACGAGCCAGAGTGACTTTGGCGATCTGGAAGCCAAATGTGCTTATAGCTTCAGGGATTTAATTGCAAACACAGACTGTAAGCAAGTTATTTACCTAAGCGGTATTGTTAATGACAATACATTATCCAAACACCTTAAGTCCAGATTACAGGTTGAAGAAATATTGAACTCCGGATATTTTGCCCTTACCGTATTCCGGGCTGGCATTATTGTAGGAAGCGGTAGCGCTTCCTTTGAGATCATCCGTGACCTTGTTGAAAAGCTTCCGGTCATGGTGACACCCAAATGGTTGCACACCAAGTCACAACCTATTGCTATTCGAGATGTGATAACCTATCTCACCGAAGCAATGGGTCGCGAAGATCTGTTTGACAAAGCTTTTGACATTTTTGGACCCGAAGTACTTACCTATAAGGACATGCTCCTTCAGTTTGCTGAAGTTCGCGGATTGCGAAGATGGATCTTCACACTCCCTGTTCTGTCACCAAGACTGTCCTCGTACTGGCTGTTCTTTGTGACTTCGACCTCCTACAACCTGGCAGCTTCTCTTGTGGAAAGCATGAAAGTGGAGGTCATTGGGCGCGCCAGTGCCTTGCAATCCATAATTCCATTGAAGACACTCACGTATCGCGAAGCTGTGCGGAAGGCCTTTAAAAAGATAGAACAAAACAGTGTGGTTTCCAGTTGGAAGGATTCTCTGGTTAGCGGCGTCATGGAAGAACAACCCTCCAGACACATTCATGTGCCGGAATACGGTTGTTTCCAGGATGAACGACGGCGAAAAATTAACAGCGAGGATCAAACACTGGAACGTATTTGGCAAATAGGCGGTGCCACCGGATGGTATAGCGCAAATTTCCTTTGGAAGATTCGAGGGTACATAGACAAGATTTTCGGAGGTGTTGGGTTACGGCGGGGGCGTCGTCATCCCTCTGAACTGGCTCCGGGAGATGCGCTTGATTTTTGGCGTGTACTGTTGGCGAACAGAAAAGAGAAAAGACTGCTGCTGTTAGCCGAAATGAAACTCCCCGGTGAAGCCTGGTTGGAGTTTAGCATTAAAGATAGTACCCTCTACCAACGGGCAGTATTCAGACCTAATGGAGTTTGGGGTCGGTTATACTGGTGGATGGTCTTTCCGTTTCACGGTGTCGTGTTCAATGGAATGATCAACCGTTTGGCGCGAACATGATAAATAAAAAGGGGAAAACGATATATAAAACAAACCTTCCGACCAGGATTTGCCCCGTATGTAAACTCGAGTTTAGCTGGCGGAAAAAATGGGAACGCAATTGGGAAACCGTGCGCTATTGTAGTGAGCAATGCAAGAAGAGAAAGAAACATACAGCCTGATTTGGTTTCGAAACGACTTACGTCTTCGGGATAATCCTTCAATCGCCAGGGCCATTGAACGCGAACATAAGGTCCTTGCTGTCTACTGCTTCGATCCGAGGCATTTCGGTCGGGACAAATACGGGTTCAGAAGGACGGAAAAATTCCGTGCTCGTTTCCTTTTGGAGACTGTTCGAGAACTACGAGATCTCTTAAAAGCCCTTGGAGTTCAACTGATCACAGAGATTGGAAAACCCGAGGACATAATTCCTGATCTATGCTCTAAATATCCTATCGACCGAATCTACTATCAATATGAATGGACTTCGGAAGAGCGAAAAGTAGAACTAAATACCCTGAAACGCACACCGGCTACCGTTGAATTTGTCGGACACTCCGGGCAGTTCCTATATGACCCTGAAAAAGTCGCAACGCTACTGCATCAAATTCCGGATTCGTTTTCTTCTTTCCGAAGAAAAATTGAAAAAAACCTTCGACCCAGAACAATATTACAATATGACCTGTCAAAACTAAAACCCGCTCCTGTTACCAATAAAAATGGATATTTCCCGTCATTACGCGATCTGAATCTGGAAGATTTCGCATTGGACAGACGTTCCGCTTTTCCTTTTAGAGGAGGAGAAATTACAGCCATGGAACGCATGGATGTCTATTTTGATAAAACAGGAAACGTCTCGCGATACAAGGAAACCCGAAACGGGCTTACCGGACTGGATTACAGCTCAAAACTATCTCCCTGGCTCGCCAACGGATCCCTTTCGCCCGCTATGGTGGAATATCGCATCAAAATGTTTGAGTCCAAGTATGGAGCGAATGAATCTACATACTGGCTGTTCTTTGAATTGCTCTGGCGGGAGTTCTTCAAATTTGTATCAAGGCAATACGGAAACGCCATCTTTCATGAAGGCGGAATCAGGAAGAGGCCTCTTGCATGGGAGGTCAACTCCAATCTCATTACACGCTGGATAAACGGTACGACGGAGGACGATTTTGTGAATGCCAATATGATCGAACTCAAGAAAACGGGATGGATGAGCAATCGTGGACGCCAAAATGTGGCTTCCTATTTCTGTAAAGTTATCCGGCAGGACTGGAGAATAGGCGCAGCCTACTTCGAATCCATGTTATTGGACTACGACGTGCACAGCAACTACGGGAACTGGATGTACCTGGCAGGCGTTGGTAATGACAGCAGGGACCGCTCATTTAACACCCAATCACAAGCCGATACGTACGATCCTGATGGAGAATTCCGAAGGCTGTGGCTCGAAATCGAATATGCTTAGTGTGACAACGGATTTAGAACTATGATCCACAACGTAACATACAACAATGAAGACACCCGGGAAGCCATCGATAGTGCGGTAGGAAAACCTTTTGGATTGGTCCGTCGTATTAAGATGGGTGGTATCGGTTCCAAACGTCTAATTATACGATCCGTAAGTCCGGGATTAATGCGATTGGTGTCATCTGTCTCAGATATCCATTATGGAAATATCGAACTTCGGCCTAAAGGTATTGTGGTGTATACCACAAGGGGGCTTGAACGATATGCATGGCCCATTCACTATCATCATCTGTCCATTTACAATGCTCAGTTCTTCAGCATTCATGCCGAAGGCAATTACATACAGTTCATTAAGAATAACCTATACACAGAGAATCACGCATTTCTTAAGAAGATGCTTGTCATAAAAAATATATATCAGGCCAACAGCCAGTTGGTATAACACAAACATACAGTTTACAATAGATGAAAGATCCAATAAACATAGTATCACAACTAAACGGAAATACCTATTTGCAGGAACTCACGCATGAGGAGATAGGCGAAGACCACTTGCATACGGGTATCGAAACACCTATGAAAAAGGATGCCTTTGCCATTTCTAACTCTGAAAAGAAGGAACGCATTGCCGGTCTCTTTGCAGAAATCATGGATGTGCTGGGGCTTGACCTGACCGATGATTCCCTTAAGGGAACCCCCAACAGGGTAGCCAAGATGTATGTCGAAGAGATATTCTCGGGGCTGGATCCGGAGAATAAACCTAAAATAGCATTGTTCGATAACAAATATCAGTACAACCAAATGCTGGTGGAGAAGAATATCAGTTTTTACTCCAACTGCGAACATCACTTTGTTCCTATTATTGGCAAAGCGCATGTAGCTTATATTTCTTCAGGCAAGGTGATCGGGTTGTCCAAACTCAACAGGATCGTACAGTACTACGCCAAACGCCCTCAGGTACAGGAACGCTTAACGAATCAGATTGCGCGTGAGCTCCAGGATATTCTGGACACCCCGGATGTGGCAGTTATTATCGAAGCCAAGCACTTATGTGTAGCTTCCCGGGGCGTGAAAGATGACACATCCGAGACTGTGACCTCCTTCTTTGGAGGTGCTTTCAATTCCAAAGACAAGATCGCGGAGCTCCAAAATTACATTTACAACACATCGAACAATAAATGAAGACAATAGCTATAGTGGGCGGTAGCAGCGGAATTGGTGCAGCCCTGGTTGATTTACTGAAGAACACGAACAACCTGGTTGCTCTATGTCGTTCGGCCGTTACCGACCATCCAAATGTTACGCACCATTACGTTGACATTCTGAGAGATCAGCTTCCAGAATTGGATGAACTTAATGGATTAGTCTACTGTCCGGGAAGTATTAACCTAAAACCTCTCGGACGGCTAACAACAGCGGATTTCAGAGACGAATTTGAAATCAACGTAATTGGTGCCGTAACATGTATCCAGCACTACAGCGATGCACTAAAAAAAGGTAATGGAAGTGTGGTGCTGTTCAGCACGGTGGCCACCCGTTTGGGAATGCCGTTCCATGCCAGTGTCGCTGCCAGCAAGTCGGCTGTAGAAGGCCTGACAAAGTCCCTGGCCGCCGAGTATGCGCCCCATGTGCGCTTCAATGCCATTGCTCCTACCGTCACCGATACGCCTCTCGCCTCCAAATTACTTCGCAATGATCGCCTTAAGGAAAACATGAGGGAGCGCCACCCACTCAAG
This sequence comes from uncultured Aureitalea sp., assembly GCA_964614415.1. Classification (GTDB taxonomy): domain Bacteria; phylum Bacteroidota; class Bacteroidia; order Flavobacteriales; family Flavobacteriaceae; genus CAZTLE01. The sequence continues at coordinate 6,587 of CAZTLE010000109.1, forward strand.
AAGTATCTTGAGCCTATCGAGGTAGCACAAATGGCCAGTTACCTCCTGTCGGATCAGGCGTCCGCTATTTCGGGTCAGGTCCTTACTCTGGATGCAGGAATTACATCGGTGCGTAGCTAACGACTCATTCTGCCCGATCGTAATTACTTCCGGAAAATTTTAAAAAACGACCCGGATATCAGTTATCCGGTTAAAGGTGTTCATTGCTAAATGCTGAACACCTCTTTTCATTTTATAGCATCTATCACTCTGTATTTCTGCTAGTTTCGTTTCATTCCTACACCCTTCGAAATGTCAACTAACCCTATTCAGTATGAAGATGAAAACTACTTTTTTATTGACCTTGATGTTCTGTTCCATTGTATTGACTGCACAGGAAATAGCTCCCTGCGGTACCATTGCCACACCGGAACAGATTCAATATCTGAACGAAACCCGGGAAATACGTCAACAACATCGAATGAACACGAACATCACCTGGATCCCGGTTCAGGTCCATGTCATTCGAAAAACTGACGGCACCGGTGGACTGTCCATATACAATGTAGATCAACTTATGGGCGCCCTCAATTTAGAATACCGATCCGCAAACATCCAATTCTACTTCTGTTCTAATCCAAATTATATTGACTCAAGTCAACTGTTCACTTTCGACTACAGCACAGATGATACCGTGCTTTCAAACCAGTATGACGTACCCAATACAATGAATGTCTATTTCACAGGCTCCATTACCTACAACGGAGGGGCACTTTGTGGTTATGCCTTTTTCCCCGGTGGGCCCGATCACTTGCTTGTAGCAAATTCATGTACGATAAATAACTCCACCTTTTTACATGAGTGGGGGCATGCACTTACACTATATCATACGCACGGTAAGACGAATAACACCATTACCGACGAATTGGTAGACGGTTCCAATTGTACCATCGCGGGTGACGATGTTTGTGATACCCCTGCCGATCCAAACCTGTGGCAGAATACGTCGGTAGGTTGTTCCTACACGGCAGGTCAAACGGATACCAACGGTCATACGTATGTTCCGGATGTATCGAATATTATGTCATACGCTCCCCAGAATTGCAGAATCAATTTTTCCCAGGGGCAGTACAATCGTATGTCCTTTAGCGCTTTGAACGACCGCCCCTATCTGTCATGTAGTGCACAGAACGCCTGTGCCACTGAAGTCGCAATACTGAATAACCCGTACACGGAAAGCTTTGAAAATGGATGGGGCGCCTGGCAGAATTATACCGATGCCTATGCCGCCGAGTATGGCTATACACAGTTTGATTATGTATTGCAAGGCGGAGCCACTGCAACCGCCAATACAGGTCCGACGTCAGCAGCTGATGGCAACACATACGCGCTGGCAGAAGCGACCGGTCACACTCCAAATCAGGCAGCCTTTATAAAGAGCCCCTGCTTTAATTTCAGTAACGTATTGCTCCCCAAAATGTCAATCAAAAGCCATCAGTTCGGAACGGATATCGGACAGTTTGTTATTCAGGTAAGTATCGATGGTGGGTTTACGTGGTCATTTCCTATGGTACAACACATAGGTGATCGCGGAAACCAGTGGAATTCTGATCTTATCGATCTCTCGGCTTATGCAAACGAACGTCTGGTTCAGATCAGGATAGCTGTGACAACAGGTGCCGGAGATGTGGGTGATATCGCCTTTGACGATATTAACGTTTGGGATGATAACGTGGTGAATTGCCCTCCCTCCGGAACGGCCTGTGACGACAATGACCCCAGTACCTTCAATGATATTGAGGACGGAAACTGCAATTGTGCCGGAACACCCTGCCCCCCTGCCGGAACAGTTTGCGACGATAACAACCCCAACACCATCAATGATATTGAAGATGGATTCTGTAATTGCCAGGGAATCGTTCAGCCGGTATGTTCCGAGGTTGTCGTAGACTTCAATAATTTCGACAGCACCTGGGGCATTTGGAATGATGGTGGATCCGATTGCCGACGCAGTGCCAACGATGCGGCCTTTGCCTACAGCGGAAACCGATGTGTACGCCTAAGAGACAATACAGGTACTTCGGTAATGACCACCGATAACTTGAATCTTAACAACTTTGAAGAACTTACCGTAACCTTCACGTACATCACACAAAGTATGGACAATGCCAATGAAGACTTTTGGTTGCAGATCTCGATGGATGGAGGCTCTTCCTACACCACCATAGAAGAATGGAATCGCAACGATGAGTTCGTTAACAACGTACGTGAATTTGACGCGGTTACCATCCAGGGACCCTTTACCTCAAATACCCGGCTTAGATTCCGTTGTGATGCCTCCGGAAACAATGACAAGGTATATATAGACGATGTTGAAATAAGAGGATGCGAGCTTCAGGTGGACCCGATGTCCAATCCTCAAAATGATACTGTAATTGCTTCGGAAGAGTCCGCAAGCATGGTACCCGGAAAGTTCCTAATCTATCCGAATCCTGCACGGGAACAACTGTTCCTGTCTATTAAGGAAGCACAGGGGTCCTATGATATGGAGGTATTTACCATCAATGGACAACGCGTTATACAACAGCAGGCAGCAACCAATTCCAAAACGTTAACCACCACATTGGATGTTTCGGCATTGTCAAGCGGTATTTATCTGCTTCGGATCAAAACCCAGCAAGGTTTAGTTGTTAAAAAGTTCGTCATACAGTAAGGTACATTAACGCCCACAGCAGATATGAGGGGATCTTTATTGATGGGATCCCCTCTCTTTATTTACAAATGAAAAACAGTTCTACGATTCGGGACCGCTGTGCAGATTATTCAATATGGCGAGCAGATCGGCTTTTTTTCGTTTGGAAACGGGTAAGGTTGTCATATTGTCCATAATCACGTACCCTCCGTCCTTACTCATGTAACTTTGCAAGTGACTTAGGTTGATAATGTGTGAGTGATGAATTCGAACGAATCCGATTGCCGTGAGCAACTCTTCGAAATCACGCATGGTTTTGGCCACCGTTACTTTCTTCCCGTCCTTAAGGTGGATCGTAGTATAGTTGCCCGTGGCCTCCAATCTCACTATGGATTCGAGCTCATAAAGGAAGATACCCTTGGACGTTTGCAAAGCTATTTTCTTGAGCAGTGGATTTAGGTTTTGATTCTGAATAAAGTTTTGAAGTTGTAGTCGGGTGCTTTGCGGAGAACTTTTCATCGCTTTATTAACGGCCTGTGCGAGTTCCTCTCCGTCCACCGGTTTTAGCAAGTAGTCCAAAGCGCTAATCTTTATGGCGCGGAGTGCATACTGGCTGTAGGCCGTGGTAAAAATAACTTTGAAATCGTAGTGATCGAAGCGGGAAAGCAGGTCGAAACCATTGCCTTTTTTCAATTGAATATCGAGAAAGATCAGCTCCGGTTGTTCGCGGCAAATGAGCTCGTAGGCCTCATCGACGGTGGAAGCCGCACCACACACATATAGCTGTGGGCAATTGTGTCTTATTTCCTGCTTAAGGGCCGTGATGGCCTGAACTTCGTCTTCAACGATAATTGTCTTCATCTACCACAATTTTAATACTGGAATTCCTACGATCACTTCGGTTCCACCCGGTTCCGGAAGATTAACGATCTTAAAGTGACCATTGAGATTAGGATGACTCACAAAACGAATCCGGTCTCGTGTAATTTGAAGAGCTTTGGATTGATACCCTTCCGGCTTATCATTCTGATCATCACTGAACCCTACTCCATTATCTTTCACACTGCACTGCAAGGTATCATCTTTTATTCTGAAAGACACTTCCAATTCCCCATTGCGATCACTAGGGGCCAATCCGTGTATAATGGCATTCTCAACCAGTGGTTGGACCAGTAAAGGAGGAATACCAATTTCTTCTTTAACAATACCAGGATCAATGTCAATAGTATATTCAAACACATTTTCATAGCGCAACTGTATAAGTTTAATATACAGTTCCAGCATTTCGATCTCCTTATCCAGGGGTACGAGGTGTTCGTCGTTCTCCAGGATCATTCGCAGGAGCTTTGAGAAGCGGCTTATGTACAGGTTGGCATCCTTGATCTCACCTCCCGAATAATATCCCTTGATCGTATTCAGTGTATTAAAAATGAAATGCGGGTTCATCTGTAAGCGTAGCGCTTTCTGCTCCAACTCGATCATCTTTTTCTCCAACAATGCTTTTTCCTGTTCGGTCTGAAGTCGTTTGTTTTGTCGATCGTATTCACTTTTCACACGCCGTATTGCCGACCGTATTCCCCAAATGAGTAACAGCAAAGCGACCAGGACCGCACCTATCACAAAGGGAATAGTCTTCCAAAACGGAGGAGCAATAGTAAAGGTTACTGTTTCAGGCGTGCTGTACAGACCATTTTTCCCTTTCACCCTAAGGTCTACTTTGTACGAACCGTAAGAGAGTTCCTTAAACTCCAGCTGCCTTCCCAAAATAGGGGTCCATACCGGTTCATTGTTCAGTTTATACTCATAGCTCAACGCACCGAAGTCCCTCGGGGAAATACCCGTAAAACCAACGGTGATAGCATTTTCCCAGTGTTTCAGTTCGTCAATATCCAACCGCTTTTCACCGTTTACCCATACTTCATCGATCAACAGATGCGGGACCGAACTACTCCGGTCGATAGACTTTGGAGAAAAGGACAGCAGTCCGCCATCCGTAGCCACATATAGCTCATCCCCGATAAACTCCAGAGCATTCACTTTTTCATTCCGAAGGTGTAGCATGTCGGTATAGTTTAATACACGATCATCTCCTTCACCTTGTACAATAAGATTGATCCCTTTGTTGTTACCCACAAAGAATCCATGCCCGTCCCAGCGCTTGAGTACGTAACAAGTATTGCTATTGAGCCCTTTGAGCGTAGTAAACTGTTGCTTCACGGTATCGGCAGCCAATACAACAACCCCTTTGGAGTTTGTTGCGATCCAGACTTCGTCACGATCGGCATCGTACTTCATGTCCAATATAGAGGTATTTAGCTCCTCGTTGGGTGAAGTGATCATTGAAACATCACCGCTTTCATAAACATACAAGCCCGTAGACGTTCCAACGTACACCCGGTCCTCTACCCGCGCCAGTACATTAGAGCGTTTGCCTAACAGTGAATTTCCAGCGATTACCGTAGCAATACTCTTTTTGCTTGCCGTTTCCAATCCTCTGAATTGACTGAACTCCAACTGTCCCGTGTGGTTGGAACCCGCGAAAAAAACCTGATCGTCATACTTCAGGATATCGTTGGAACTGAATCGAAAATGCCGGACCCGTTCTTCTTCGAAAGTATAAATGCTCCTCGTTATTGCAATAACCGCGTCATCCATGAGGCGAAGTTTCTTCACTTTGGACTCTTCTTCGGGCATTCCCATGAGATATGGGATCATAGAATCACGTGCGCTGGGCTTCAACAAAGTACCATCGGATGTCCCTACCCACAGTCGTTCACGGGTATCCTTGAGCAGGGCACTGACCTTTCGGTTGTTCTCGCTAAGTGTATAGGTACGAACGGCTTCGTTCGGAATGAACTTAATACCGGAGGTCAAGGTCGTGACCCATAAACTACCCTGCCTGTCCTGAATGACCCCGGAAACCTGATCGTTTGTAAACCAACGTTCCATGTTGTCACCGGACTGAATGTACAGCCCGTTTCGAGTCCCTATATAGAGTTTCTCATGGCTGTAAGACAAGAAAATAATATCGCCGGCTTCCGGTATGGTTAGGAGTCCACTGTAGGTATCGCCGTAAGTATATTTGAAGATCGTATTCCGGCTTGAAAAAAAATAGGTCTCCTCATCATAGAAGGTATATCGATAGGCGGCATCGGCATAAAAACTCTGCTCTAACGGAATACGAATACTCCCATCCATAGAAGCGATGTAACTTCCATTCAGAATAAATGTCTTGCCGTCCTTACGCCAAATTGAATACGACCTGGGCGGATCGGAGAAGTTACTGGTGGTTGTTGTACCGTCGGGAGACAAAATTGAAACATGTCCATCTATGAACAGAAAGTAAAGCGTGCCGTCGTTGTCTATATGAAAATCGATAACCATGGCTGAATGTGAAAGCGAATCAACAGTGCTGGAGTCACCACCATTATAAAATATCCCATCCGAAAAATAGGACAGCTTTCCATTAAGGGTTAAAAACCAAATCCTGCTTTGTTGATCCTCGACAATCTTGAACACCTCATTGTCTCCCAGCCCATTGTCTGTATTGAAGTGCTGAAACTCGTATCCGTCATAGCGCAACACCCCAACATCCGTGGCAAACCAAAGAAAGCCATTAGTATCTTCAAAGACGCCATAGACATTGGAAGTCGGCAGCCCGTCCTCAATGCTGTAATCCACGGAATATGGATTCTGACCCCAACTCATTGTTGTAGTCAATAGCACCACCAATAGCAGTGTGTGAATTGCCCTGTTCATCCCGTTAAATATAGCCCTATTGTTTTGAATGGAAAGGTGATCCGCGACCACTTACAGTATAAATACAGCCATTCAATCAACTAAGACGCCCATTTAATAACTGAGCAGTAACGATTCCACATTTAACGGATATGTCCCGTTGCTAAGTCCGATATACCACTTATCATATTTTTCATGTCATCTCGGGTTGACTTAAGGAAATTTGAGAATCAATATAAAATCTATCATCATGAAGAAAATTACTCTAATTGTCATGTTATTTGCAGGGATAGTGGGTCTTGCCCAACCTGCCAATGACCTCTGTCCCAATGCAATTCCCATAGTTTCAGGGCAGACTATAGCGGGAACTACCATTGGATCAACCTTCGACAATGCCGGTTTTTGCGGTACCAGCAACACTGCCGGTGGTGTCTGGTACACGTTTACAAACGCATCCCCGAATTCGGGAATACTCAATCTTAGCACCTGTAATCAGGCCGCATATGATACCAAGATCACCGTCTTTAGCGGAACCTGTGGTGCCCTGGTCTGTGTTGATGGTCAGGACGACGCTCCGGGCTGTGCAGGATTCACAACAGAACTCACCGTTCCGGTTGCTGCTTCCACCACCTATCTAATTCTGATACACGGTTTTGGAACGGCCACAGGAACTTTCAATCTTACAGCGACCTTTACAGCGGGTAGCAACCCGCCAACGATTAACTGCCCAATGGATGTTATGGCGGCCACCGATCCCGGTGAATGTACGGCGACCGTAAATTTTGCTGATGCCGTTGCTCTTGATCCCGACGGAGGGACCGTTACAGTAACACAAACCATGGGTCTACCCAGTGGGAGTATGTTCCCTATTGGAGATACAACGATCGAATTTACAGCAACCAATGATGACGCCCCTAATGAAACGGCAACCTGCCAATTCACTATTACGGTAACTGACATGGAAGCGCCTGTAGCGGTTTGTCAGGACATCACTTTGGAAATCGATCCTGTAACGGGAGTTACTACGATTGTTCCCGGGGATGTTGACGGAGGTT
>CAZTLE010000110.1:0-14010 GCA_964614415.1 uncultured Aureitalea sp.
ACCTCCCCAAATTTCTTCTAATGTTATCTGTTTTTGTTGGGCTGTAATCGCAGGACTTGCGACAAGAAGTAATACCAGCACCAAAAATGAAATAGATCTTTTCAAATCGTTACTATTTTGTTACGCCAAGTTTACTAAAATTTCAGCAATTTCACCCGGTTTTTATGTTAAATACCTCGAACTCAAACGGCCATATTCCGCGTGGAGCTTCATATTTTAGTAGTATCTTTGTTGGCATAACCTGTTCGACATGGCGAAACCTGTTTCGGGATTTTCCAAAAAGACCAAAGAAGAAAAAATTCAGTGGCTGGCCGATAATTACCTCACCGATGATCCATCGGCCATAGAAGTACTCCGTACGTACTGGAATTCCGATCCCGACCGGCAGCGACTGCACGACGATTTTATTGAAAATACCCTAAGCAACTACTACCTCCCTTTTGCGATAGCGCCCAACTTTCTAATTGACGGCGATCTGTACGCCATTCCTATGGCTATTGAAGAGAGTTCGGTGGTTGCCGCAGCGAGTAATGCCGCTAAATTTTGGTTGGATCGGGGTGGTTTTTCGGCAGAAGTAATTGCTACTGAAAAAAACGGACAGGTGCATTTCAATTACTTCGGAAACAAAGAAAGCCTGCAGACCTTCTTCGAGATGGTAAGACCGCGCTTGATGGATAGCGTTTCCGAAATCGAAAAGAACATGAAACGTCGGGGTGGTGGCCTGAAATCCATACGGCTTGTAGATTCCTCCGAGTCCCTGGAAGGGTATTATCAATTGCATTGCATCTTTGATACCCGGGATGCCATGGGAGCTAACTTTATCAATAGCTGCCTTGAAAAGATCGCTGAAACCTTTACCGCCGAAGCCGCTTTGTATCCTGATTTTGAAGGGTCCGGAACGCCTGAAACGGTAATGAGCATACTTTCCAATTACGTGCCCGAATGCCTGGTTAGAACTGAAGTTTCCTGCCCTGTGGAACAACTCCAACACAACGGGGTTGATGGAACTGCATTTGCCGAAAAGTTCGTTCGTGCCGTACAAATCGCTAAGGTTAATCCGCGACGAGCCGTGACTCATAACAAAGGAATCATGAACGGCATTGATGCTGTCATTCTGGCTACGGGTAATGATTTCAGAGCCGTGGAAGCGGGTGTACATGCCTACGCAGCCAGAGACGGACGTTACCGCAGTTTAACCAACGCTTCAGTAGTGGACGGCGTTTTCCGGTTTTCCATGGAAATTCCGCTGGCACTGGGAACAGTTGGTGGGCTTACCTCGTTACATCCGTTGGTCAAACTGGCATTCAAGATATTGCAGCAGCCCAATGCGGAAACATTGATGAAAATTGTAGCGGTAGCCGGGTTGGCACAAAATTTTGCCGCTATTCGGTCACTGGTTACCACGGGTATTCAGCAAGGGCATATGAAGATGCACCTCATGAACATACTCAACCAGCTTGAAGCGTCTTCCGAAGAAAAAGAAAAAGCAATAGACCACTTCAAAAAAAGTACGGTATCTCATAGTGCCGTAGTAGATTTTGTTGAAAATCTACGCTCCTAGTTGTGAAACAGCAGTTCAACAGTCCTGGTAAACTATTACTCACCGGCGAATATGTGGTGCTGGATGGGGCAACCGGCCTGGCTGTTCCTACAAAGTTCGGCCAATTTCTACGCATTGAGCCTTCATCGGAGGCCGGAGTGCATTGGACGAGCATGTCTGTGGAAGGAGATACCTGGTTTGATCATCATTTTTCTTTCAGGGACCTTGAATCGATAGACCCGACCGCAATGGATAGTGTGGCCGGTGTGCTTTTGAATTTACTGCGTCTCGCAAGAGAAAGCAACAAGTCGTTTCTTGACGGATCGACAAACTACCGGGCGATCTCAAAAATGGACTTTCCGCGCGATTGGGGCCTGGGCAGTTCTTCGACTCTGATTAACAACATAGCGCAGTGGGCCAAGGTTGATCCCTATATACTCCTGGAGAAGACGTTTGGAGGCAGTGGCTATGACATTGCCGTAGCGCAATATGGCGCGCCATTGCTTTATACCTCAAACGCAGAAAATCGCGACATTACAACAGCCAATCTTGATTGGGGTTTTGTCGATGAGTTGTTTTTCGTTTATCTCAACCGGAAACAGGACAGTCGGGAGGGGATTGCACGGTATCGGGGCTCCAACAAGGGCAAAAAGAACGCCATAGAAGAGATAAGCGACCTTAGCAGAGAATTACTTGCCACGAGCTCATTAGATGACTTCCAGTCGCTTTTAGAGCGTCATGAAGCCATTATCTCGCATCTTATTGATCTGCCCACTATTAAGTCACAGTTGTTTCCCGATTATCCGGGTACCATCAAAAGCCTGGGTGCCTGGGGTGGAGATTTTGTCCTTGCCACGGGAGACCGATCCCAACGGGATTATTTCAGAAATAAGGGCTACGATACCGTTATCGATTTCACCGAAATGATCGCATAAAAAAAGCCTCCCGGAACGGAAGGCTTTCACAATTTGATTGGTTTGCTATATTCTTAGAAGATATCGGTTCTGTTGTCGTCGATATCGGCTTTCTTTTTCAATGCGTTGTTCACGGAGCTGTTGATCGCAGGAAGTACTTTGTTCTTGGCCTGTTCGGCAAAACCTTCGTAGTTGTCCAGTGGTTCGGCTTTGTTTACCGCCAGCACACGGACCATAAATACTCCTGAATTCCCGTCGATAAGTCCCGTTGTTTCACCGGCCGCTTTTCCGAAAGCCGCACCTACCACTTCCGGCTCTGTTGCAGCTCCTGCAATGGTTGGAGCAGCCAGGGTAAGGGCCGTTGCGTTCTTAACGGTTACACTCTGACTTGCGGCAACGTCTTCCAGCGTGGTTCCGGTTATACCTTCTCTGATTTTGGCTGCTTTCTTCTGATTCCTAAGAATAGGCGCTACGTTGGCAGAGGCATCTGCCGCGCTCATTAGGCCTTTCGGGCTTCTTCTGGTGAGTTGCGCAATGATATACCCGCCACCCGGAATTTCAAATCGCTTCGTATCTCCTACGCCGGTTTCGTCGTTGAAGGCCCATGTTACTATAGAACGATTCTCCCCTATACCGGGAATATTGGAATCCAATTCGTTGATCTCGTTTACCGGACGCACTGCCAAGCCCTGTTCCTGGGCTACTTCTTTAAAGTCTCTTTTTGCAACTTCCAACTCAACGCCTACGGCTTTGGAGAAGATCTCGTTCAGTGTGGCATCACTTGGCTCGATTTGCTTGGAAAGGGTAGCTACTTTTACCGCTTTTTCGGCATCAGAGAGTTCTTCTACCTCCACAACGTGAATACCGAACATGGTCTCTACAGTTCCGAGTTTACCTTGACTTCCGTCAAAAATGAAGTCATTGAAAGTTTCCACCATCATGCCCGGGAAGAACCACCCCAGATCACCACCGTTATTTTTGTTTTGATTATCGTCTGAAAATTGTGCTGCGAGTTCAGCAAACTTATCGCGATCGCCACGAAGCACGCGTGCGATACTATCTGCTAGTGTCTGAGCGTCCTCTTTTGCAGGCGCATCGCCGGCCGCTCCGGTAGCTCCGCTGTAGCGAATAAGAATGTGACGCGCTTTGGCTGAATCGGGAAGGTTTTTGGTCTCCACCACTTTGGCAAGGTTATAAGAACCGGCCAATTCGTAAGGACCGTATACCTCACCAACTTCCAAATCATATATCGAATCTGCTACTGCAACCGGAAGTTTGTCTTTAAACAACCAGTTGTCGTTGAACTGGATGTCTGAAAAACGATTCAGGAAAGCCACGTGATTGGTGTCATCCCTGAAACCAGGCAGGGTTTCAACGCCATCGTTCGCTTCATTGATCAAGGCTGCTACCGTTTCCTTCATATCGATGTTATCCTGAGCAGAAGGATCGTTATTGAAGATAACATACTGGATGTCTACCTGAGGGTCGATCTCAAATTCTTCAGAATTCTCGCTGACATATTGATCGATCTCAGCATCGCTTACCGGCACATCCTCGTCCGCAATAGACGTATAGGGTATCTGAACGTATTCAATGTTTATCTTGTCGTTTTCGAAGTGATACAGTTGTTCCCCTTCGGAAAGTGTTGCACTCAAACCTCCACGGACCATATTCATATAGGCCTGCTCCAGGATGTTTCTGCGGGTATTGCGAATAAAGGTTTCCCACTGTCTTTCGGCGTCGGCATTTCCACGAATACTCGCCAGGTAATTGGCAACCAATCCTTCGTCGTACACTCCGGCCTCGTTGAGGAAAGTGGGGTTGTTCGCCAGGCTCAAACTCAACGATTCGTCCATCCACTCCTGCTCGGCTACCATACCCAGTGACTCATATTGCTCCTGCAACAACACACTGCGCACTTCGCGGTCCCAAATCACATTCATCGCCTGGTTCTGGGAGCTGTTGGGGCCTAATGCCCGCTGATAGCTTTCCACATCCTCCATGAACTGCGTTCTGGGAATGTCGATCCCGTTTACCGTAGCGATCGTTGTCTGTGACCTGTCTGTTCCAAATCCTCCGTTTCTAATCACATCGGCCAGAACGAATGAGAACAAGGCCATGGCGATGATCACGATTAGAAAAACTCCTCTTTTACGAATACTATTTAAAATTGCCATTTGATTCGAAATTAGTCCATCGTCGCCCGGATACTGCCGGATCCCGAAGGACAATCATTAAAATTTATACTCTTTTTCGATTGATTCCGGTTTACAATGCGATTCAATCAAATAAAGCTCACACAATTAGGTGGGCGAAATTACCATTTTTAGCCCATTTATAAAAGAAAAAGTGAAGTGTAAAAGTAAAATTCTAATCCTGATGCAATACCTGTACTTCGACGCGTTCGATCTTGGTATTGGAGACTTCCAGAATATAAAAGTTAAAACCCTCAATACTAACGGTTTCCTTTTGTTCCGGGATCTCTTCGGTGAAGTTCACAATGAGTCCTCCCAGGGTCTCGTAATTCTCGTTTTCGGGAAGGTCCAGTTTGTAGGTTTCATTTAGGTAATCGACCTCAAGCCGGGCTGAAAAATGATAGCGGCCTTCTTCGAGTTCTTCTTCGATCATTTCTACGGAATCATGTTCGTCTTCGATCTCGCCGAACAGTTCCTCGATAATATCTTCCACGGTCATTATTCCAGAGGTTCCGCCATACTCGTCAATGACCACTGCAACACTTTTGCGTTTTTTGGTCAGTACATTTAAAACGTCCTTAGCCAACATCGTTTCGGGAACGAATACCACGGGCATCAGGACTTTTTTAATCTTTTCGGGCTTCTTGAAAAGCTCAAAGCTGTGGACATATCCCAGGATATCGTCAATATTCTCTTTGTACACCAGTATCTTCGAATACCCGGTTTCGGTGAACAACTTACTCAATTCTTTTGGCGTTGTGTTGATATCCACACCCACCACTTCGGTACGGGGAACCATTACCTCCCGGGACTTCACTTCGGAAAAATCCAACGCATTCTGAAAGATCTGGATCTCAGAATCTACTTCATCCTCGGTTTCAACGGTTTCCAGCTGTTCCGATATGTAGTTTCCCAATTCCAACTTACTGAAGCTCAGCTGGACCGTATCTCCACTTGTCTTAAAGAAGACCCGAAGTACCAGATCCGAGATCCAAATAACAAACTCGGAGATCATGGAAAAGAGGAGGTAGAAAAAGTAGGCCGGAACAGCAAATACTTTCACCAGTGTGTTGGCATATATCTGAAAAAATACTTTAGGCAGAAACTCGGCCGTAAGTAAAATAATTATAGTGGAAATTATCGTTTGAATGAGCAAACCGGTAAATCCGGTCGCGTCGATATACTGCATCAGAAGGTCACCCATAAAGAAACCATACACTACCAAAGCAATGTTATTCCCCACAAGCATGGTTGCAATGAACTTCGACGGGCGTCGGGTAATTCGCTTTAATACACCCGCCAAAAAGTTATTCTGCTTCTTCTCTATCTCAATATGGATCTTATTGGAAGACACAAAGGCAATCTCCATCCCTGAAAAGAAGGCTGACAGTATAAGAGAGATTATGATTATGAGAATATTCGAGTCCAAGACTTAGGCTGGCTGATGTGTTGATGTGCTGATTTGATGATTTGGTGATTTGGTGATTTGAGTATGTGGTAGTTTGGCGATTTAATTGATAGATCATTCAATCGTTTCATCTTCAAATCAACCTCACTCCTTGTTTCTTTTCTCCAGTCTTTTGCGGAAGTTTCGCTTAAAGATGAACATGAAAACGGCTACTACAAAGAAGAAAGCAAAGAGGTAGGCCCTATTGCGATCGTCCTGCCAGTTGGTAATCACAAGGTATATGGAAAATATCGCCATGCCAATGTAGGCATATTCAAAAATTCGGTAGATCTTATTCCCCATCGTCGTTGGTGGTTTCGTTTTTATCTATGATTTGAATCCCCGAGTTGTCCCGGGATAAAAAGTTAGTGAAATCTTCGCTGGAATCAAACCGGGCTCCGTCATTATACGATCCGTCCTGTAATACGATACGATACGGTTGATCCGTAAACACCCAGGCATTATTCTGATCCCAGTACAGCTGCTCCGCATTGAGTTTGAGGCTGTCAAAACGGGTGAACACTACATTTTCCCGCAGGTCAATGATTCCTGTTCGCTCGTAATGTACGGCAAAATCGGAAGTTACAACGCTCATTTGTCCTTCCTCATCCCAAAACCGGACTTCAACGCCATCGGGGAACTCGCGGTATGAAAACCGGAAATTGGTATAATCCCACACTTTGGGCGCCATAAGATTGGCCACCACCTTACCGGAATCAGTATATTTTAGGTTGATGTTCTTCCCAACCGCTACCGGTGCATTGTCCGACAGGTTGAGCTTTTGCACATTCTTATAATTGCTTTCACATGCAAAAAGCGTGATGCCCAGTAGTATAGCCATCACGCCTTTCGACATATGATTAATAATGTTCATTCTTATAGATTCGGCACGCGTACGCTACCTCCAACCCAACAGCTGAAAGTCACGGTCTTACCGGCCCAACCGCCATCGAAGATATCGGTTTTGCTCGGAGCCAATCCTCTGTAACGGCTGGCTGCCTGTCGTGCACTGCCAGCGATCGAAGGATCTACACGAGCTGCTTTATCGGCGGTACTAGCCGCTAGCCAGTACATAGCTCTCTTCTCGAATACACCACTACCACAGTTGTTGGCACTCTTGGCGTACATCTGAGCAATCTTAAGATACGCTCCACCCTGGTTTGGTTTGATCTCCAACAGGTTTCTGTAGTACTTTCTGGCTTTACCGTACTGTCCTTTTTTACGGAAGTTCTCAGCAATGCTGTAGTAGTACTTTACTTTCTGGTTTGGATCGGTCTCCAAACTTACGGCCTGATTGTAATAGTCAAGCGCATCACTGGCCTTACCTTCTTTCTCTGCCAATCTACCCAGGTAGAAAGCAGAAGCGGCAGAAGGCTCCAATGTGTGCAATTGCTGTACCAGTTGGTAGAACAACGGTGTCTCACAATCCTTGGAGTTAAGACGTCCGGCAGCACCTTTCAGCCAGTTTACGTCGTTCTTCTTCTCTTCGAATAGTTTTTCGTACAGAGGGATAAGGTTTGGACAGTCGGCCAGGATACCTAGCTTACCATTCACACTACCTTTTACTTTACTGTAAGCCCCAAGGTTTGTTTCGTAGGCTTTTAGTCTTTTCTTTTCTTTTGAGGAAAGCTGCTCTCCATTCTCTTCTTTATCGATGAGTTGTGTAAGCTTGGATGCCAGATTTCCTTCTTCGCTCTCAATCTTCGCTGTTACGATATCATACAGGTCGAATACTTCCTGAATATCTTTTTGTCCTGCACTGTGGAGATCAACAGCCAAAGAGAAGTATGTATACAAGCTCTTAGGACTGGTGAAGTTTTTCGCGTCTTTTTTGAACGCGGTATCAAAATCGGCAAACTGCTGTGCAGGGGTTCCGATCTTGTTGTCGTACTTCAACTGAGCTACTTTGGACATTACCTTTCCCGCTTTTGTCTTAGAGGGATAGTTTGTCATTTGCATTTGGAAATTCTTTTCGTAGGCGGCTACTTTAGACTTGTCACCCTTTTCTACGAAATACTTGAACATCTTTTCACCGTACTGATAGATGGCCAAACTGTACTTTGGACACTCCTTTACGACTTTCTCATAGTGAGGTAAAGCGCCTTCATAATTCTTTGTCTTCGCAGGCTCCACAAACAGAGATGCTGTTAATACGCAGTCATCCGGGGCCTGAGCATTCACATTACTACCTAGCGTAAGCAACAATGCAGCTAAAAGAAAAATCGTCTTCGTTTTCATGTTGATCGTGTTTACTTTATTAATCATAGTATCTTTTTTCAAACCATCTGTCGTTGAGTGACAAACTTATGAAAGTATTGAAGAAATTCTCCTGTACCAGCCCAAAATCTTTGGTTCCGCGTCTTCCGATCTCGAAACCTATATTGGCATTGGAGAATAATCTTCCAACAGGTAACCCAACTCCAAAAGATATGCCAAACTCGTCAATATCCTGTCCATTTAACTGAATTCCGGTTTGTTCATATCGTATTCCGGCCCTGTACACCACTCGATTCCAATAGCTACTAAAGGAATTGTATTTAGGAATAAAGAATCCTCCCAATCGGAATTTGGAAGCATCTATAAACTCCTGATTATTAATGGTTATGAACCGGTTTGTAAAGTTACTGGTTTTTTGGTTAGTATACTCACCTCCTACAAACCACTTCTTCGGTTGGCCGATTCCAACCCCTAAAGTAAGCTGTGAAGGGAAGGTAAAATCGGTATCCGCAATCGGCACTTCCCGCACGTCCACCGGGTTTTGCGTACCATCGGGAAGGACCAGCACCGTGGCGATACCTCGCTCGTTTTGCGAGGTGAACTGGGTTTCGGGCGTATATATAATGGAGGTTGAAAGCTCCAGGTTTTCGGAAACCATGGTCTTGTACTGGGCCCCGAAATTAAAACTGAACCCTCGAATATCGGAACGATCGGCTTCCCGGGTTCCGAATTGCACGTCTTCCACAGTGGAAGTCGCTATATTCTCAATGTTTCCGAAGTTGTAGTTTCCTTCTACCCCGATACTCAGTTCGGGGGTAATTTGATAAGCAAAGGTTAAGAAAGCCCGGTTAAGACCTCCTGTTCCTTCATATTGCGTGGTATTAGTTCCATCCACCTCCTCAATTTGGTAACCTACCGAGGAAAAAGGCAGTAAGCCAAAACTGGCACCGAATTTACCCATTGGAATTCCGACAGCAATATAATCCAGCGAAGTGGTGGAAGCACGCTGCTTCTCGGTGTCCGTCGCCTGAGTTTCGTACTGGTGGGTGGCCCCTACCGCATAGTTTACGAGACGCAGACCGGCAACACCGGCGGGGTTTTGAATATTAAGGTGGATACTATCGGAATAGGTGCTGATGCCCCCCATGGCCCTGTTTTCGGCCGTTCCTCTGAATTTAAGGGTTCCAATTCCGTAAAACGAATACGGTGAAATGGTTCCTTCCTGAGCCAGGCCCACACCTGTGCTTAATAGTATTAGGACAACGATAATTCGCTTCAACATCAATCTTTGTTAAATTCTAAAATGTGATTTAGGCCTTCCAATAAAAAATTCGAGTTGGCAAAGATGTCATTTTTTAGGCGATCCTGCAAAAAATGCGCGTCTCCTCCTGTTAAAATAACCCGTAATTCGCCGAATTGCGCTTTATAGGCGTTAATAAACCCGTCAATTTCTTGTATTACGGCGCTCACCACCCCCACATGAATGGAGGAGGCCGTGGTGTCGCCCAGTAGTTTTTCAGGTAGGTTCGTATCTAATAACGGTAGGTTGGCCGTAAACGTATGCAGGGCTTCGTAACGCATACGTACCCCCGGAGAAATGGCTCCTCCCAGGTATTCGTTGCGATCGGTGATAAAATCATAGGTAATACAACTACCGGCGTCTATCACCAGCACACTTTCATTGGGATATTGTACCGCCGCTGCGCTCATGAGTGCCATACGATCCACTCCCAGGGTTTCCGGAGTGCCGTAGTTATTGTAAAAGGGCAGATGCACTTCATGGGAAAGAACGAGCGTATCGTATTTGCGGGTAACGACTTCTTTCTGTCCGCTGGTAAGCTTTCCCACAGAGGAAATAATCGCGGAAGAAATACTGGGGTATTCACTTCGTACGGAGTTAAAGGCCGAAATGAATGCGTCTTTGGGTGCGAATTCTTTGTATTGAAGATTTCCGAAATGGAAAACGGCGAACTTCACCCGGGTGTTACCTACATCTATAATTAACCGCATACGTGGTTTTGAGTGGCTAAAAATACAATATGTAATTAGTATGGCTTGTTAATGGGGTATTAAAGTGGGGTAGAAAGTAAAAACCCACATCCTGAGATGTGGGTTTTCGCTTGTTGTGGTACCTCCAGGAATCATTTACCAAATGGCAAATGTTCCTTTCGCCCCGCTGCTGCAAATGCAAAACCCAAACTGCACCGCAGTTATATCTTTTTATTCTTCAACCCTGCGCGAAAGTACACTTTCGCTTCGGGCCTTGAATAAAAAAACCCGAAACTCTCGTTTCGGGTTTTACACTTGACGTGGTACCTCCAGGAATCGAACCAGGGACACACGGATTTTCAGTCCGTTGCTCTACCAACTGAGCTAAGGTACCTTCCAGCCGTTACCACCTGAACAGTGGCTTAGGCGGGGGCAAATATAGTCCTTATTTCACTTTTGCAAAAGCTAAAAGTAAATATTTTAACTAGGCACAATCTACGTTCGTGCATGCACTCATCCCCTACCGCTCATTTTTCCGCCTATTCTTCGCATTCTCCTTGGCTTCTTTCAATCGGCTTTCCCTGATTTGGTCAAACTCCGCCAGACTCACTACCTTCCCTTTATTAGGCTCTTTTATGTTGAGTTTCTCCTTTGAGTTGAGAACTACATTGGTACAGAGATACGTGGTTTGACCGTCTTCCACTTCTAAAATGAGACCCGGTAGGCCGTAATGATTGGCTGGCCCGTGACTCACCGGAATTTGGGGTGCGAACCAGACAATAAGATCCTTTTCTTTATCCACAAAATGATATGAACCATCTCTTTCAACAATTCGCTCCTTATAGATCTTTTTCCGCGTGGCCTTTGTACACAAAAAATCACCTATTTTCTTAGTTTCCTTCCCGATTTGCCAGTCATGCCGCTCCAGGGAATCTTTCACCAGGAACTTTTTTCCGAAAAACTCACGCTCCGAAACAAACCGGTTTTCCTTAGTGTTCTTATACAACAATTCATTGGCCGTGGAAGCCTTGATTACCACATCACCAAAGGCCGGATTCGGCTTCTCCAGTTTTTCAACCACCTTATATAGAGACTCGTTCCTGTTAAACTCCAGGGAGAACTCTTTCTGAAAAGCCGAGGCGATCATGTCGCCAATCTCTTCCTGCTTTTTATCGCTGACTGAATCATTGGACTTTATAGGCGCAAGGTTCTTCCTTGCGGTTTGATAGGTAGCTATACCCTGGAATTCTTGTGCGACCAGTGTAGTTGAGAAAATAACAAGGAAGAAGAGTAAGACTCCCATCTTGCCATATCTTTTTAATCGTTTCGAATACATATTTGAATTATTAGTTAGTGCCTACAAAAAATTGATCCTAACTTGTAACGATTTCCAACTTTATGCGTATCTAATGTAAGAACTTCGTAACAGAAGGTCAACGATCGTCTGTCTTACAAAAAACGTACCATGCAATTCGCCAGAAAAACACTCATTCTTATCTGTATCGCTTTACTAACTTCCACTTCATTTCTTGCTCAGGTTTCTGAAGTATTTGAAGGAATAGACTTTTACCAGTCACCTAAATCTGTTCGTGCTGTTATGAATCCCGTTTCTGAACGCATGGAAACGGTAGTTTCCGAAGCACCCAATTTCCCGTTGGCCACACAAATAGAAACTCACATTATTTATCACAACGTTCAAATAGGCGACGATATCGTTGAGCGCGTAGTCTTTACATTCGGAGATGATAAACTACAGTATATCGAAGCGTATGGAAACGCCTTTACAACAGTCTTTAACAAAATTCCGGAAGAACCTAAAAAATATATTGACTACAGCGTCTTTTTTTCAAAAGGGATCCTTGGCAATGCTAAGAAGGACATTGTATGGATCTTATCGAAGGAGTCATTACACCTCAATCTATTTGCCTGGGAAAATCCATATCTGAAAGATGGTGCAAGAGGCTACTCCAACTATGACGAATCCGTTGTAATTCCCAATTTTCTGAAGATGGGAGGTTCTTATGAGTCATTGAAACCCATGATCTTTGAAGCGAGCAAGTTCGCAAATGAAATGGAGCTAAGCGGTTCCGATCCCAACGCTCAACTACAAATAGATGGCTTTGGTATCGAGTATGCAGGTTTTCCAAGAAAGGTGGAAGCCCGGTTTGGAGATGGAAAACTCAATGTGGTTTGGATACTAACTGGAAAAGAGGAAGAAGATAGAATTCGAAAGGCACTTACCAATGAATTCGGCCCGGCCACCGCAATCAACGACAAATGGGAACAGTTTAATGAAGGCAGGGTTTGGTTGCGAAAGGACAAACCCGAAATCCTGTTACTTAATGACACACTAATAGAAGAGTTTAAGAAGCACTATTACAACAAATAAGTGGTATTACCGATTTCACAAAAAAAACCATCATTTCTTCCATCTCCTGATCTGATTTTCAAATTCCCTGGCAAAAAGAGCTGCTTCCTTTCTGCTTTTCAGATTCAACTTTTGAAGAATTGCTTTGAAATAAGAGTCAACGGTATACGGACTAATATTCATTTGCCTGGCCAGAACGTTGCGGTCAACGGTTTTTTTTGAGCAAAGTAATAACTCAATTTCGCGGGCACTCAGGCTTGAAATACCATGAAGAGAATCTGCAAATTCTGGCTCGGTGAGATCGTACCGCTTTCTTTTTAACAATTTCATTGTTTCCGATTCAAAGTAATCTTTTTCCATGACTCCCATCAGAGTTTCTGAAAAGTCTTCGAAAGAACACCCCTTAAATAGAAAACTATGTGCTCCTGCATTCAGGGCCTGCTTCATGATCGCATAGCTCTTGTAGTGGGTAAGTGCAATAGTCTTTGTTCCAGGATACTTTTCCCGAACTTCAGATATAAACGAAAAGCCGTCGCGTTCGGCTTCATTCTTGAATTCCAGATCGCACAACATCAGATCTATTTTCTTAGTATGGAGGGTTGCCACGGCATCTCTAAAATTGGAGACGTAATGAGCGGTAGCCTCCGGCATCGCTTTTTCTATCCGACTTAGAATTCCAATGCTTATCATTTCGTAATCGTCGACTATGAGGATATTCATACCTTTCTTTCAATTGAAATACGAACTGAAAATCCGTTGTCCTTACCACCTTCAAAGCGAACATTTCCATTCATCACTTCTACCCGTTGCTCAATATTCATGAGACCATTGCCTTTTTGGAGTTGCTCAACCCCTACTCCATTGTCCTGATAAAAAATATCCAACCGGTTTTGTGTTGCTGTTACAGACACCTTGGTTTGTGACGCCTGTGCATGTTTGAGGTTATTGGCAATAAGTTCTTGAACAATCCGGTAGACATGGGTGGCAATGGGTTCTTCCAATATCAGGTCTTCCGGTGAAACAGTAACCTTGAATTTCCCCACGGCCTCCGTGTCCGGGACCAGATCTATCAACTTATCCAGGATGGGAAATTTATCCACGGTTTTATGATCCAACTGACGGGCCAAACCACGAATATCATTGTAGGTCTTCAAAAGGCTGTTCGACAGCTCCGGTTGCTCACCCTCGTATTTGTAAACCCATTTGATAAGGTCGTTGGCAACCCCATCATGTAGTTGCTTCCCTATTCTTTTCTTCTCAGTTTCGGAGGTTGCAAGCAGCGCGATCTTGTGTTGCTGTCGGCGTCTATTCCATAGGAAGTAAAGTAAAAGTAAAATGAG
>CAZTLE010000111.1:0-13230 GCA_964614415.1 uncultured Aureitalea sp.
ATTGTGTTGGGTGGACTAATGATGATCTGGCTTGCCGGGCGTGTTACCGAATTCCTGAAGAAGAATAGAATGTACGAAGTATTGGGTCTGTTTATTCTGTTGGTGGTTGGGATTATGTTACTTTCTGAAGGCGGTCATCTGGCACATATGAAGCTCTTCGGCAATGCGATAACCCCTATGAGCAAGACGACATTCTACTTTGTGATTGCAGTGCTGATCATTGTAGACGTGGTTCAGGGACGATATCAAAAGAAGATCAACATGGAGCTGAAGCATCAGCGGGATCAGACCAAAAAGGATGAGCAATCCTGATCACATTTCTTCCTCACGGGAACCACAGCGGCTTGCGGTAAAACTCAATAAGGCCGGTGAAAAATCGGTTAAGCAAGGCCATCCCTGGGTATTTTCCGATAGTATAGTCAAAATAAACAAAGACGGACAGGCAGGCGATATTGCCATAGTTTTTGATTCCCGGACCAATAAGGTCATTGGTGTTGGATTGTACGACCCGGCATCTCCAATTCGTATTAAAATGTTGCATCATGGTGGTCCCGCAACTATTGACCCGAAGTTCTTCGAGGAACGGATCGGCAGTGTCTATGTCCGGCGAGAGACCTTGTTTGAAACAGATACGAACAGCTATCGCCTCCTTTTTGGAGAGAATGACGGATTTCCGGGTTTTATAGCCGATATATACGATAAGGTGCTTGTGGTCAAGCTATATTCCGAAATATGGTTTCCTTACTTCGAAGCAATACTTCCCATATTGGTATCCCGAGCAAAGTGCACGACCGCCGTTCTTCGCTTAAGCAGGTTGCTCCAACGAAGTTCCAATACCCCGTGGACCGATGGATCGGTTGTCCATGGTGATTTGCCTAGTGAAGAAGTAGTGTTCAGGGAACACGGTGTAAAGTTCATGGCACATGTCATAAAAGGGCATAAAACCGGTTACTTTCTGGACCATCGCCACAACAGAAAGCGGGTAGGGGAATTATCAAAAGGAAGGCATGTATTGGACGTTTTTAGCTATGCCGGCGGCTTCTCTGTGCATGCGCTGGCAGGTGGGGCCGCTTCCGTTACCAGTGTGGACATCAGTGAACAGGCGTTGGAACTGGCGGTACGCAATGGCAAACTCAATGAGCATTCCGGAAGTCATAAGACGATAGTGGGAGATGCATTTGAATTACTTGAAAGCCTGATCTCTGAAGGCACCACTTTTGACATAGTGGTCATCGATCCGCCGTCATTCGCAAAACGTCAATCCGAAGTTGAAGGCGCAAAGCGCAAATACCGTGAGCTGGCAAATCTGGGCGCTAAACTAACGGCACCGGACGGATGGCTTGTCTTAGCATCCTGTTCCTCCCGCATTTCTTCACAAACATTTTTCGATTTGATCGAAAGAGAATTATCTCGATCTCAAGGGCCCTGGACACTAGTCGAAACTACAGGACACGACATGGATCACCCCATATCATTTCCGGAAGGAGCCTACCTGAAATGTGCCTATTATCGACATAATTAGACGACTGTCGACAACTGTTCATTTTGCGGCGATATTTTAGTATATTGTATGTAGATTTTCCGATTTTTTAACTAAACCCTTGCGAACATGAAAATTTACGACGATAAACACATTAAAAATGTGGTCTTTGTTGGCGCTCATAACAGCGGCAAGACCACACTTGCCGAGACCATGTTATTTGAAGCCGGATTGATCAATCGACGAGGTACCGTGGAACAAAAGAATACCGTGGCCGATTATCACGAAATAGAACACGAGCGGGAAGCCTCTGTTTTTGCAACGCCCTTGCATACCGAATGGCGTAATTATAAGATCAATATCATTGATACCCCGGGCCTGGATGACTTCATCGGAGAAATTATATCGTCGATTCGTGTGGCCGATTCGGTTGTGACTGTGCTGAACGGTCAATACGGAGTGGAAGTGGGTACCGAGATCATTTGGAGTTATATCGATAAATATCAGCGCCCTACGCTGTTCGTAATTAATCAGATTGACCACCCTAACTGCAATTTTGAAGACAGTTTTAAAAGCATTAAGAACCTTGTTGGTAATAACGCGGTAATGATCCAGTATCCTCTTACGATCGATGGAGCACAATGCATCCTGGATGTACTCAAAATGAAGGTCTACAAGTTCCCGCCGGAAGGAGGAAAGCCTGAAAAATTGGAAATTCCTGAAGATCAAAAAGAAAGGGCAGACGAATTGCACAACGAGCTTGTTGAGAAGGCAGCAGAGAATGATGAAGAGTTGTTGGAACTGTATTTTGAGAACGGCACCCTAAACGAAGATCAAATGCGTCAGGGGATCAAAGCGGGGATGCTTAACCACGAATTATTCCCGGTATTCTGCATGTCGGCACTTAATGATATGGGATCTGGCCGAATGATGGGATTCATTGACAATGTAGCACCCTCTGCGGCCGATCTAAAACCCGAACAAACCGTATCCGGAGATATCCTGGAACGCAAGGTGGAATCTCCTACGGCTTTATTCGTCTTTAAAACAGAATACCAGCCAAACCTTGGTCAGATTTCCTATTTCAAAGTGAAATCCGGAGAGATCAATGCCAATGACAAACTTGAAAACTCCCGAAACGAAAAGACCGAAATTCTCAATCAGTTGTTTATTATGGACGGTAAGAAGCGGGAGCCGGTCAATAAACTCACGGTTGGCGACATTGGTGCTACGCTTAAACTAAAATATACGGAGACCAACGACACATTAAGAGCACCTGGGACTGATATTGCGATAAAGCCTATTCAGTATCCCGAACCCAGAATTCGAAAGAGTGTAGAGGCAGCCAACAAAGCCGATGAGGAAAAAATGGCGGACGCCCTGAAGAAAATATGCAGCCAGGACCCCAGTGTTAAAGTGAAGTATTCCAAAGAGCTTAGACAGATGATCCTTGGATGTCAGGGGGAACTGCATCTGGCCACCATTAAGTGGCAGCTTAAGAACATTTACGATGTGGATGTTGAATTCACAAGGCCTAAGATCGCTTATCGTGAGACCATACAAGGGTCTACATCGTCCAGCTACCGCCATAAGAAACAATCGGGAGGTGCCGGTCAGTTTGGAGAGGTACACCTTAAGATCGAACCGTATTTTGAAGGAATGGATGAGCCGGAAGGCTTTAGTCTTCGAGGTAAAGAGGAAGTAGACCTTGATTGGGGCGGAAAGCTCGTTTTCTACAATTGTATTGTGGGCGGGGTGATCGATCAGCGTTATTTGCCTTCTATTATGAAGGGTATTCTGGAAGTAATGGAGCAGGGTCCGCTCACCAAATCATACGTTCGCGATGTACGGGTTATGGTGTATGACGGAAAGATGCACTCCGTTGATTCCAATGATATTTCGTTCAAAATAGCCGGGTCCCATGCGTTTAAGGAAGCATTTATGAATTCAAAGCCGAAACTGCTTGAACCTGTGCAAGACCTGGTCGTAAAAGTACCTGAGGAAATGGTTGGAAACGTAATGACCGATCTGCAATCCAGACGTTCCATTATTCAGGGTATTGAGAGTAGCGGAAAGTATCAAATACTGAAAAGTCATACGCCACTTGCAGAACTGTACGGATATTCAACAGACCTGCGTTCACTTACTCAGGGTAGGGCGACATTTACGTCAACTTTCTCGAGCTTTGAACCCGTTCCCGGAAATGTTCAGGAGCAGTTGATCAAGGCACACACGGAGGTTGAGGCCTAGTGAATATCGAATACTGAATGTCCAACTGAATTTTGAAGTTTGATAATTGGTGGGTTATTCTGAGATTGAGTACGGAAGAACGATCGTTATATCGACTTTGTTCCGCTCCTTTGACTTGTGAATGTTTATGTCGAAGTCTGAAGTGTTGATGGAGGTTGTTCCGCGAAGATCAGCTCCCGAGTCTTTAAAGAAGAAGGTTGTTTCTTTGGAAATTCCCTTGATAGTTAACATCCCAACCACCTGAAATCCCTGGCCCATCGGGGTTACGTTCGTGCCTGTAAAACTCAGCTTTGGATACGCTTTCGCGCTGAAGTATTTCTTAGCCCTCAAGTGCCTGTCCCGGAACCAGTTATTGGTATCCAGGGTCTCCATGAGTACGCTGCCACTGAATTCAGAATTCTCAATATTTGAACCGTTGATGGTGCCTGTAAATTCAAACCCTTCTATGGTTCCATCGACTTCGTCGTCAAGGAATACAAAAGATATTCGTGCTGTGGCTTCATCCACCTGCTTGTTCTGGCCATGCACGGGATGTATCAAAATCAGGAATAGTACAAAATAGAATAATCGCATTGGAACTTCGTCGCATTTACTGCATTCAATTTACAAATATGAGGCCATTATTCCGGGGCATCGTTAAATTTGCGTTAATTGGGATTAATCGGTTTTTAATCAGTTATTTAAGAAGTAATTTAACGCAAAATTACCATCATGAGAAAGCTATTTTTCGGCCTAGCCCTCCTGGGGATGGCCCTCTTCACAGTTTCTGCGATTTCAACCAAAGATTCACTTACCTCCAACTTCGAAACCGGAGATACCGGTATTGCTTCTATTAACGCCCTTTCTTTTGGGCCTGAAGGCGTATTGTTTATCGGTGATTCCAAAAACGCCGCGATTTATGCCCTGGACACCGGAGATGCGACCGAACAGGCTCCTTCCGAGCGTATCAATATGGAGGGCTTTGATGAAAAGGTAGCGGCTGCATTGGGAACTTCGGCGGATGATATCCGTATTACCGATATGGCAGTTGAACCTTCCTCGAAAATGATTTATTTCTCTGTCAACGTTACTGATGGAACACCGGTACTGCTGCGGCTCAATGGGGAAACGTTAGAGAACGTTTCATTGACCAATGCCAGTTTCTCGCGTATTGGTCTGGAGAATGCCGTAGATGTTGATAAAAAGGACCGACGTGGTCGTTCACAGCGTGTTTGGGCCATCTCCGACCTTAAGTATCACGGCGGCAACGTATTGGTGACCGGATTGTCCAACAAAGAATTCAGCTCGACATTCAGAAGTATTCCCTTTCCATTTAATGAGAGTCAGGACTACGCTTCACTGGAAATATGGCATGCCGCCCATGGTCAGTACGAAACTTTTGCTCCAATAAAGGCATTTGACATTATCAATCTCAACGGAGAAGACCACCTTATGGCCAGTTATACATGTACACCGTTGGTGCTGTTCCCTTTATCCGATCTTGTTGAAGGAAAGCATCTCAAAGGCCGCACAGTTGCCGAACTGGGTGCCGGAAACTCACCTCTGGATATGATCTCCTTTGAGAAAGAGGGAAAGAAATTCTTCATAATGTCCAACACCAATCGCCCTGTAATGCGCCTTAAGTACGAGAATATCTCAAGCTTTAAGGAAAGCATGACAGAACCTATAGAAGAGTTTGCCGTGGCGGCCGGCGTTCCATATGACAACCTACCCATGGTAAACGTGCTTCAATTGGATAACTATGGTGACGAGAACGTAGTGTATTTACAACGTACGCCTTCCGGGGATCTGGTGCTGCGGAGTCGTCCGAACCGATGGATGTAATGGCTCAGAGTATATCATATATAAAGATCGGGCTTGTCCTGATCTTTTTTTGCGCGATTGGTATCTCTTGTAAGACGGCAGCTGTTTCAGACTATGAAATTTTATATAAGGACGGAAAACCAGCAGCTATAGGGTTTCCGGCCAATACACCCGGAGAGCTCATCACGGTGTTTTTGGACGATCAGCAAGATACCCCTATGCTGGGCGAGGTAGCCCGGGATGCAGATTATTTCTCTTTCACACCCGTGGTTCCGTTTACCGGAGGCAACACCTATACTATTTATATCGATGATAAGTGGCAGGGTCAGATTCGATTTGAAACCTCGTCAACAGGAAATGTTCCCTACGTTCAAAATATCTTTCCCACTTCGGACACGGTACCCGAGAACCTTCTTAAGATGTACATAGAATTCTCACGACCTATGCAGGAGGTTCG
Source organism: uncultured Aureitalea sp. (assembly GCA_964614415.1). Lineage (GTDB taxonomy): Bacteria > Bacteroidota > Bacteroidia > Flavobacteriales > Flavobacteriaceae > CAZTLE01. The sequence goes on from CAZTLE010000111.1 coordinate 5,991, forward strand.
CAGTGCGCTGGATTATATAACGGTTTGGAATGACACGGAAAATAAAGCGGAAGATATCTTTTTGGAACTACCCACGGAGTTATGGAATGCCGAACACACCCGGCTGACTTTATGGTTGGATCCCGGAAGAATTAAGACCGACCTAATTCCGAACCGGGAAAAGGGCCTGCCCATACGTGAAGGGAATACCTATACCTTACGTATAAGTCCGGAATGGCTTGATGCTGAAGGAAACCCACTGGATGCTCCGTATATCAAGACCTTTGCAGTTGGAGCCCGTGATGCCCGTAAACCCAGGCCGTTGGACTGGTCACTGGACGTTCCTGAATCCGGCAGCCGTGATCCCTTAATCGTACATTTTGGAGAATCCATGGATGCCATATTGGCTAATGAGTCGCTGTCCGTTTGGAATGAAAAGAATCAAATGGTGAGCAGCGGACGCTTTGCGTTAGGCGATGAAGAACAGTCGATTGCGGTATTACCTGCCATTCCATGGGAATCAGGGGTATACCGATTGACCTGCAGGCATAAACTGGAGGATCTTGCCGGAAACAATTTAGATCGTCTCTTTGATTCGGACCTGGGTGATCAATCGGACGAGAATGTTTTGAACTTCGTGGTCTTCACCATAGAGTGATAACTATACAACAATAGAAAGTAGCAGCACCGTGGTTATCCCAGTGAGCGCCAATAGAGTGGTCATAATGGTCCAGCTTCGGAATGTCTGTTTTTCTGAAAGCCCCAAATACTTGCTCACCAGCCAAAAACCGCTGTCATTTACATGAGAAAGTATAGAGGCGCCACTGGCAATTGCTATTACCAATAGTGCCGTGTAAGCAGCCGTAGTATCTGCTCCCAGTACCGGAGCAACGACTCCGGCAGCAGTTATCATCGCCACTGTGGCCGATCCCTGCAGGATTCGCACAAGAGCTGCTACCAGAAACGCAAACAACAAGGCACCCAAACCGAGTGATACCAGAGATTCTGCGAGCATGGTTCCGGCTCCGGTGGTAATAAGCATCTCCTTGAACACCCCACCTGCACCGGTAAGTAAGATGATTATACCCGCCGGACCCATAGACTTGGTCGTAATTGTGAGAAGAGTCTTAGAGGAAACCTTTCTTCGTATCCCAAGTAAATACCAGGCCAGTAAATTGGCTAGAATCAGTGCAGTGAAGGGGTGACCGATCAAACCGATCCAACTTCGGACCTCTTCGGAGACCCATGAACTGGCCAGAGGGCTATTTAAAAGGGTGTTGCACACAATGAGAACAATAGGGAGTCCTATGATAGCGGTTATCATTCCGACCGAAGGGCGAGCTTCCGGACTTGTGGTGTCGCCTTCCGAGATCATAGGGGGCGATGGTACATCAATTCGCGCGGCAATATACCTGGCAAACAACGGACCGCTCACAATAGCCGTTGGAATTCCAACGATAAAACCAAATAGAATAACCCAACCCAGGTCGGCGTTGAGTATTTGCGCTACGGCAACGGGACCGGGGGTTGGTGGGATATAGGCGTGTGTGATTGCCAGTCCGGCGAGTAGGGGAATCGCATATAGAAGCAGCGATTTACCCGACTTTCGTTGCAACGAATAGATAAGGGGCACCAAAATGATGAAGGCTACATCAAAGAAGACAGGGATGGCAACAATGAAACCGGTAATCATAAGTGCCCAACTGGCTCCTTTTTCGCCTGTAAGTTTTAACATAAAAGAGGCTATGGCCTCTGCACCACCCGAATGCTCCAATATGGCACCGAACATGGCTCCCAGGCCTACAACGATTGCAACGAAGCCAAGAGTTCCGCCCATTCCTTTCTGCACGGTATCGATAATGGTCCCTGGCGACATCCCTGCAATTATACCTACCAGGATACTGGCAATGAGCAGCGCAATGAATGCCTGCATTCTGAATTTCAGAATAAGTAAAAGTAGAACGGTAATTCCAATGCCAATGGCGAGTAATAGTGTGCTATCCATTTTTCCAGTGGGTTGTAAAGTTAGTGTCCGGCGAGGCATCAGTACGTTGATATCCATGACTTCCGAAGTAATCCCGCTGTGCCTGTATCAAATTGGCCGGAGATTCTCCCTGAGTGATTTGTAGCCAGTATTGGACTGCCGCCGAGTGACAGGGTAGTGGAACCCTGTTCTGAAGACCTAGTTGGATCAGTTGAGCGCCATTGGGAAACAGTTGTTCCAATTGCTGTACTGTTTCAGAATGTTCCAGCGGACTCACCGTTTTTGAAAACAAGGACACCAGAGACTGCATAAGCTCCGAACGTATAATACATCCGTTGGTCCAAACGCGGGCTATTTCAGAAGGATTATATTCCCAACCGTATTCCAGACAAGCTAATTTGATAAGTTCAAAACCCTGGAAGTGATTGATTATTCTGGCAAAGGCATAGGCTTCTTTGGCAATATTCGGATCCAGGGACTTCAAGGATGCTGGTTTATTGGCTTTTTTGGCGAGGGACTGTCGCTGTTCTTTATTGGCCGATAGTAATCTCGCATTCACCGCGGCCTGTGTCATTGTTCCGACGACCCCGTACTGAAGTGCGGCGCGTCCCGTCCAGACACCGGTACCTTTTCCGGAAGCCACATCAATGATCTTGTCAATTAGGTAGCCATCACCCGTCTCATCCCTGAATCGAAGGATGTCTATGGTTATCTCAAGCAAATAACTTGATAAAGGTCCGTCATTCCAGACCTCAAACAACTGAGCTATTTTTTCATTGGGAAGGTCAAGTACGGTATAAAGTTCTGCCAGTAATTGCATCTCTGCATATTCGATCCCGTTATGAACCATTTTGATAAAATGCCCGGCGCCGTAATTTCCAAAAAAATTGATACAAGACTGATTTATTGAATCTTTAGCCGATATCGATTGAAGTATCACTTTAGATTTTTCATATCCTCGTTTGCTACCGCCTGCCATCATTGAGGGGCCGTGCAATGCTCCAAATTCACCCCCGGAAACTCCTAGTCCTATAAAATGAATGTTATGTTCTTCGCACCGCTGCGTTCTTTGTTCCGTATGCTTGTAGAAACTATTACCGCCGTCGATAAGCACATCGCCGGGATCAAGTAATGTAATGATCTCGTCAATAACCATATCCACAGCCGGGGCAGCGACCATCATAAGTATTCTGCGTGGTTTTGAAAGCTGTTCAACAAAAGTCGGCAACGCTGTGAAACCCTTTATTTTTTGCCCGGAACACTCGTCAAGAAATTCCGATACCACATTGGTTTCACTATCTGAAATGCGGTTGTACACAGCCAAAGAAATGCCTTTGTTCAGACAGTTTTTAGCCAGACTTTTGCCCATAACCCCTAATCCCAGTACCCCGAATTCGGAAAGATCTACATTTTCTGTTATGGCTTTTACTAATTCTTCTGGGGGTGCCGTGATGTCTAAGTGAAGTCCGTAGGGCGGGAGCTCCAGGGCATCAAATTGCGATTGAAGCAGGGAAGAAGGCATGTAATGTTCCCTTTGCTTCATTCTGTTTTCGATCGTTTCAAAGGTTCCTGTGAGCACAACCCAACCAATATCATTATTCGTTCGCAATGTTTCCCGATAGGCCTCTTTTAAAGACGAACACGCCAGCACTGCTCCGGATGTTTTATTCCAATCGGCTATGTTGCGTTGTAATTCTTCCAACCACGGCTGTCTGTCGGTATCGGTCAGGGGCACACCCTTAGCCATTTTTTGGACATTACTCTCGGGATGGAAATCATCGGCATCGTAGAACGGGATGTGCAGTTTTTCGGCTAAAGCCCTGCCAACGGTGGTTTTACCACTACCGCTTACGCCCATTATGACATACACCTTGCTCATTCAACGGGATTTCCGAAGAAACAACTTTTCACACCGCGAACTCCGGGATCGGCCACAAAGATGGAGCCGGCTAACGGGTACTTTTCTTTCTCTTCATCGGTCATATCCAAGCTGGCGGTGGTGATATAAAGGATGTCGAGATTGGGCCCGCCAAAGGCGCATGCAGTTACATTGTGCGCCGGGACTTCGATTGTTTTCATTAGTTCCCCTGTAATCGGATCGAAGCGAACCACGGAGTTTCCATTCCAAAGACCCACCCAAAGTTTGTCTTCGGCGTCAATGGCCATTCCGTCGGGAAATCCTAATGATTCCGAAACTTCAACCGCAACACGCTCATTGGAGATTTCATTGGTTTTGGGATCGAAATCAAATCCCCGGATCGTGCCGGTAGGTGTATCGATGTAGTACATGGTCCGTGAATCTTTGGTCCAGACAATGCCGTTGGAAATGGTGATGCTGTCCAACATCCGGGTAGTTTCTCCGGAAGGAGCTACTTTGTAAAGGGTGGCACCGGGAATTGTTTGATCCATGCGCATGGACCCCACCCATAAGTTCCCATTGGGATCGCATTTACCGTCATTGAAGCGATTCGCCGGATTGTCTCCTTCTGCATCGCTTATTCTGTCCAGAGCGCCCGACAGCAAGTTTTTAATATAAACACCGTCCTCGAGGGCAACTACAGCGGTAGAATCGGTTTGAGGAACCACCGTACCGATACGCGATGGCATGTCATGGGATCGATTGGTCTTATTTCCAGGATTGTAGATATGCAGTTTTTTTCCCTCGATATCGACCCACCAGAATTCTTGTGTCCGGTGATTCCAAAAGGCACCTTCGCCAAGGAGAGGTTTGATCTCATATTCGAGCTGTGCAAGATTTTCGGTTGTTTCAGGAGTTTTCTGTTGTTCCACTTCGGACTTCTTTTTACAGGAAAGAATTATTACAAAACAGGTCAAAAGGATGTATTTCATGGAAGGTTTTGAATTAGTGGCATGAAGATACGGATTAGTATTGAGGTGTGAGGTATGAGGTATGAGGCACGGTAAGGAATGACGAATTTCGAATGTCGAATATTGAATGATGAAGTAGAAACTGAAATAGGAGACAGGAATCACGAATCACGATATCGTTGCTTAGAAGCCCTAAACGAATAAACGGCGGAAGTTTTAAGTTTTGAGTTTTGAATTAGTAAATGCCAAATTGAGTCGTGAACCTGCAACCTGCCACCGGGTTGGAAAATAGAAGATGGAAGCTCGAAGTAAGAAAAACTATCAATGCCAAAACAACTCTAACAACTAACAATTAACAACTATAAACGAGTACTGAGTGCATTCCTGAGCAATAGCGAAGGAAGGTGTATCGAAGTACGGCAATGGAGGTATGAGGGGTGAGGTCTGAGGTGTGAGGTTTGAGCAAGGACTATAAACAACAAACCATGAACCATGAACCACGAACCTCGAACCATGATCAGGATTGCAATTAAGCCACAAAAACAGATAAACAAATCAACAAATGAACTGTTATTGGTATGAGGCCTGAGGTATGAGGTTTGAGGAAAGACAACAAACCACGAACCATGAATCAGGATTGCATTTAAGCCACAAAAAAAATAAACAAATAAACAAATCAACAAATCAACGAATGAACGGTTATTGGTATGAGGTTTGAGGAAAGACAATGAACTACAAACCATAAACTATAAACCATGAACCATGAACCAGTTACAGGTTGTAGGTTTCCAGCTCTGGGAGCTACTGCTTTGAACTTTGGTCCGTATAGATCTTTCCGCGTTTGGTATACCAGAGCAGAAGCACTGAAAGTCCTGAGCACACAGCAAACCCGAGAAACACAGGTAGCGTAGAGGTTTCTAAAAATCGTCCGATGAAGGTGCTTATCGGAACTGCCATGATCGTAGAAATGAATCCGGTAATCGCGGCGGCATTTCCCGCGATATGCCCTACGGGTTGCATCGCCAGGGCACGAATGTTACCAAATAGAAAGCCAATCGCAAAGAACTGGGCTCCGAAGAAAACCAAAAGAATAGTTAGGCTAGGCTTGGTTCCCGATCCGTAGAAAACTAGGTAGGCTATTGACACCAGAAAGAACATATAGAGTGCCCAGGTCACCAGTCGTTCCATTCCCAATCGCAGCACAAGTGTCCCGTTCAGGAAAATCGCTGAGCCGATGGTAATTGCCAATCCGGCAAAGATGTAGGGAAACTCTTCCTTGAGTCCGTAGAACTCCTCAAAGATCTGCTGAGAAGCACTCAGGTATACCATAAAAGCGCCGACAATGAACCCCGAGATAAAGGTATATCCCATGGTCTGACGGTATTGAATGATCTCTTTCAACGCTTTTGAGAACAAAGTAGGCGTGAATGGCATTCGTCGTTCCTCAGGCAAGGTTTCAGGTTGTCGGAGCCAGAACCAGAGAACGATGATCAGACTTATAACCACCTGCACATAAAATATCGTCTCCCAATCATAATGGTCCAAAATCCACTTTCCAAGCGCCGGAGCGACAATGGGAACCAACAAAAAAACCACCGTGACAAAGGACATGATTCGGGCCATATAATCACCCGAATACATATCCCGGATGATGGCGATACAAATAGTACGGGGCGCCGAGAGACCAATTCCCTGAAGAATCCGTCCGGCGACCATAACCTCAAGACTTTCGGCGTATACACAAATGGCACTGGCAATGAGGAATACCACAAATCCCATATATACGGAAGGTTTTCGGCCTGAGGCGTCCGAGATCGGTCCAAAGATGAGGGGACCTATTCCCAGTCCCAGAAAGATCATAATGATTAGCAACTGATTGTCAACAGTCTGTTGCGTACCAATGGCAGCACCGATCACATCTAAGGCCGGTAGTAAGGCATCTACGGAGAGGGCCACCACCGACATAAGTGAGGCCATTAACGCGACAAATTCTATCTGGGGAACAGATTTGGCTGGCATGGTGCAAAAGTAGGCATTAGGAGTGAGGCGACCTACTTAAGTTTGTCCTTCTATAAACTCTCCCTTTTCTTGAACCACGACGGCTCCCCAATTGGCGATTGCCGTTAGGACAGGAATGAGCGTTTCTCCCAGGGGAGTCAGGGCATATTCTACCTTAAGCGGTGGCTTTTTTGTGTACACTTTCCGTGAGATGAGTCCGTCCTTTTCCAATTGTTTGAGTTGCAGACTCAGTGTTCGCTCCGTAATTGTGGAAATTAATTTTCTCAGTTCGTTGTAGCGTTTCTTGCCGTCAATGAGGTATACGAGAATTACGCTTTTCCATTTCCCACCAATGAATTCCATTGCAATACTGGTTGTGCAGGAGAATAGTTTGTCATTGTATCGTATGAGCCTTCGTTCGTGTTTTTCGGGCATGTCGGGTCAATTAGG